>JAFZQJ010000015.1 GCA_017620395.1 Clostridia bacterium
GAATCTTCCATGCGGACATGAACCTGTTTTGACATTCTCAACACCCCTGGGAATAAATTCATACCTCTTTATTCCCATTGTAACACAATATCTTAAATAATGCAATAAGATGGGATATATTCGGTATATGAAATTTCCCAGGGAAATCAGTGAAATATAATAAAGGGTTGCTATCCTTGTTAAAATAGCAACCCTTTTTTTTGGTGGACCTGAAGGGATTCGAACCCACGACCTCTCGGATGCGAACCGAACGCTCTCCCAACTGAGCTACAGGCCCAAATTGCCGCCGTTTTTCAGACGGCAAGAGTTAATATACCACATAGCGAAGAAAAAATCAAGAGCGAATTTCAATTTTCAGCAAAAAAATCTCAATAACGGCGTTCCGGCATAGCCGGCCCGGGCAAATCCGCGCGAGAAATCCGCCTTATTCTTACCGGTCGGGAATCATCCGCTTCGGATCATCCCTCATTCCGCGCTTTTCAGCGCTTCGACCATGTCGATCTTCTTATTCTTACGCGCTACCATCCACCCGACAAGTATCGATACTCCGAACGTCAGCAAAATGGATACCGAATACGTCAACGGGCCGAGCATCAGCTTCAGCTCGTATTCGGACGCGAGCGCCGTCAACATCCATTGAAGCGTTCCCAGACCGGCGGGAAGTCCGAGTATCACACCGATAACGGTCAGCCAGACGTTCTGAGAAATCAGCAGGCGCCCGATCTTCTTGCTTCTGAAACCGAGCACCTTCAGCGTGGCGAGTTCCCTGGAGCGTTCGACGTAGCTCATTACGCCGAGGTTATACAGGACCACTATGCCGAGTATGATCGCGGCAATGACGAGTATTAATACCATTCCGTCCATGATCTGAACGAAGCTTGAAAAGCTGTCCATAAGCTGACGTTTGTCCTGCTTGCCGGAAATCAGTTCGGACGGCGGTATTTCGCCCGAGCTCTTTTCTGTATAAACGGCGGAAACGCCGTACACGATGCCGAGTTCGTCCGCGAGTCTGTCGGTCATGGTAACGCTCTCGGTCATAATGGAGCGGTTGTATCCGGCAACCTTCACCCTGTACGTTTTTTCGCCGCCGTAAGGCGAGAACTCGACGTACTCCCCTATCTTCGCTTTATCGGCAAGACGCAGGCAGAGATAAACGCCGTCGTCCCGCAGGTCTATCGGCTCGTTGTCTTCGTCGATAACGCTGAAGCGGCCTTTTTCGTTATGGACGATATCGAGCGTCGCGGTATTCCCGTCTATACTAATGCCTGAATAGCTTTCCCAATCCGCGTCGAGGTCTGATATAAGCCCGGACGCTTCTTCAAGCCCCGTGTTCTCGACAAGGTTGACCTTCGTCGCGTAGTGGGAAACGCCGTTATCGAGCAGATCGAGAAAGCCCGCCATGGTGTCGCGCATACCGAGACCGCCGACGAGAAGGATCATACATCCGATAATACCCACGAGAGTCATAGCGAAACGGCTCTTGTGGCGCATAAGATCGCGCACGTTCCATTTGGTCGCGAAGTTCAGCCTGCCGAAGAACGGGAGCTTTTCAAGAAGCGACTTCTTCATTTTTCCCGGCGTATACGGACGCAGAGCGTCCGCTGCGGTGCCGCGCAGCTGCGCGCGCACCGAAAGAAAACTTATCAGCGCAAGCAGCAGGACCGCGCCCGCTATCACGGGATAGCAGAACGCCGGGGTATCCGCCGTCCAGTCCGGCATATCGAAGTACGTGCCCATCATCCCGTTTTCGCTCATTACCGCCTTGCATACGAAGTATCCGAGGACGGCGCCCAACGCCGAGCCCGCGAGTCCTATGAAAAGGCCGTAAAACGAATAGTGGAGCAGGATGGTGCGGTTCTTGAAGCCGAGCGCCTTCAGTACGCCTATCTGAGTTTTTTCTTTTGTGGCGATACGGTGCATCGTCGTGACCATCGTAAGCACGGCGATCGCGAGGAACAGCACCGGAAGAATTGAGCCCATCGCTTTTCCCTCGTCCGCTTCTCCCATCGCCTCTTTATAGACGACGTGATCGTCCTTCGAAACGACCATAAGCGTTTTGCCGAGCTTTTCCCTGACCGCGTCCTCCAGCTCCGTTTTTTCCATACCGGAGCGCAGATTGATCTGCGAGAAGACCTTGTCCTTCGCTGCTTCGAGCATCTCGGCGGGCGCGGAAGCGGGAAGCTTTTTCAGCAGGATGCCGTCGAGCTCCGCGGGAGAGATATACGCGTACCCGAACGTCGTGAAATCGGGCATCACCTGATTGCTGTCGGCGAGACAGATCATATGCTCGCCGGCTTTTATGAGACCGACGACCTCGATATCGATCTCCGTTCCCTGAAACTCAAGAGTCAGGGAGTCTCCCTCCGCGATATCGTTCAGTTTTGCGAATTTGTCGGAGAGCCAGAGCCCTTCGCCGTTCGCGTCATACTCCCTGCCGCTCATCAGAACGAAGGTCGAAACGGTGTAGTTTTCCGAAACGTCGAGCGCGAGCGCTTTTTTGGCGCCGCCCTTGATTTCGAGATTCACGGAAAGATACCTCGTCGCCGCGTCAACGCCTTCTATCGAAGCGATCTTGTCGAGTTCGTCTTTCGTGAATCCGGTTTCGGAATAGAGGCGGTAATCGGCGTATTCCGTATCGCTGAAGAAGCGCGAGGTATCGTATTCTATCGTTTTCCACTCCATGTTGAAGCCGAGGAAAATGCCGATCCCCAGCGTCATCATTATGATCATGGAGATGAACTGCGCCTTGTAGCTCCACGCCGTGCGGAGCAGTTTACGAATAAGCATCACCATTCCACCTCGTCGGCGGAAAGCGGCTCCGCCTGCTCTTCGATCGAGCGGATCTTTCCGTTCTTGACACGGATCACTACGTCCGCCATTTTCGCTATGCTCTGATTGTGCGTGACGATAACGATGGTCTTGCCGTAATTCTTCGCCATTTCGAGCAGCAGCTTCAGCACCATAACGCCGGTTTCGGAATCAAGCGCGCCGGTCGGCTCGTCGCACAGCAGTATCTTCGGATTTTTGCAGAGGGCTCGCGCGATGGAAATGCGCTGCTGTTCGCCGCCGGAAAGCTCCGAAGGAAAATTGTTCAGGTGGTCAAGCAGTCCGACTTTGCCGATCATATCCTTCGCGTCGAGGGCGTTTTCGGATATTTCCGAAACGAGTTTGACGTTTTCATAGACCGTCAGAGTCGGGATGAGATTGTAAAACTGGAACACGAAGCCGACCGTAGAAGCGCGGTAATCGGCAAGTTCGTTATCGGTCAGCTCGGAAATGTCCGCGCCGGAAACGGTTATCGTTCCCTCGCTCGGACTGTCAAGTCCGCCGAGCAGGTTGAGCAGCGTGCTCTTCCCCGCTCCCGACGGGCCCAGGATCACGACGAACTTTCCCTCGTCAAGCGTAAAGCTCACCTTGTCGAGCGCACGCAGTTCGTGGTCTCCGCTCGTGTATATTTTCGATACGTTTTCAAATCGCACTATAGACATAAAGCGCCTCCGGTTCGGATAATAAGTTTAATGCAGGCCCGGGAACAGACTTCTCGCGTGTTTGTTCCCGGGCCGAGCCATGCGTTATGATTTCTTTTCGCAGCAGGAGCAACCCATTCCGCAGGAGGCGCAGTTGCCGGTGCATCCGCCGCGCTTTTTGCTCTTTACCAGAGAGAGCACCGCGATACCGACCGCGGCAAGCACCGCCGCTATCGCGATTATCGTTACCGCGTTATCCGCGATCCATGCAAACATGGTTTTCAGCTCCTTTCGCCGATCAGACTCTGACTTTCTGCGTAAGCTTCGTCGCCTCGCTGTACTTCTTGAAGAACAGCATATACGCCATCAGGCAGAGCAGCGCGAAAGCGGCGACGAGACTTATGACGTTGACGACAGTGCCTGCGCCGGTGGCGAGGTTTCCGGTGAAGAGATTGCCGAACTGGTTGATCATAAGCGCGATCGCGTAGGCGAAGCCGCATTCATACAGGATTGCAAACCAGGTCCATCTTCTGTTGTTCATCTCGCGCTTGATGGCGCCGATAGCCGCGAAGCAGGGCGCGCAGAGCAGGTTGAACACGAGGAAGGAGAAGCCGGCGATCTGCGGGACGTCGAAGGACGCTCTTATGCCCGCCCAGTCGCCGTAAAGGATGCCCATCGTACCGACGATGTTCTCCTTCGCGACGAGGCCGGTGACGGACGCGACCGCGGCTTTCCAGTTGCCCCAGCCGAGAGGCGCGAAGATCCAGCCGATCCCCTTGCCGATATAGGCGAGGATCGAGAACTCCATCTCCTCTTCGGCGAGCATACGGAACGTGCCGTCAACCCAACCGAAGTAGGATGTGAACCAGACGACGATCGTCGAAAGCAGGATGATCGTGCCCGCCTTCTTGATGAAGGACCAGCCGCGCTCCCAGGTGGAACGGAGCACGTTTTTGACCGTCGGCAGATGGTACGCGGGCAGCTCCATAACGAACGGAGCGGGATCGCCCGCGAAGCGCTTCGTCTTCTTCAGCATCACGCCGGAGACGATTATCGCCGCCATTCCGATGAAGTAAGCCGACACCGCGACCCAGGGGGATTTGCCGAAAAGCGCGCCCGCGATCATCGCGATGAACGGGAGCTTCGCTCCGCAGGGTATGAAGGTGGTCGTCATTATCGTCATACGGCGGTCGCGTTCGTTTTCGATCGTTCTGGACGCCATGATCCCGGGGATGCCGCAGCCGGTGCCGACGAGCATCGGGATAAAGGATTTGCCGGAGAGGCCGAACTTCCTGAATATGCGGTCGAGAACGAAGGCGATACGCGCCATGTAGCCGCAGCCCTCGAGGAACGCGAGCAGCAGGAACAGAACGAGCATCTGCGGCACGAAGCCGAGCACCGCGCCGACGCCGGCGACGATACCGTCCTGAATAAGTCCGTAGAGCCACTCGGGAACGCGAGCGTTTCCGTCCGCGTCGAGGAGGACTTTGTCGAGCAGTCCGGGAATACCGGGCACCCATACGCCGTCGTCCGCCGGATCGGGCTCCTCAAAGCCCTTTTCGCCGAAATACGCGACGGCTTCCTTAAAGGTCATGCCGTTGGTCGCTTCTTCGTCGGCGTCATCGGGCACGGAGTCGTAATAGACGGTCAGAGTCGAGACTTCAAGCGTTTCGTCGTCGGTGACCTCGGTCTCCGCGGACGCCTGATCCGTCGTGAAGCCCTTTATTTCGGCGGCGAGCGCGTCGGCGTCGAACTCTTCGTCTTCGAGGTCGAACTCGAATCCGTAAGCGGCGAGCGCGTTCGTCGCGGCTTCGTAATTCTCCGATTTTTCCGCGTAGGCGCTGCTTCCGATACCGAACAGATGGTAGCCGTCGCCGAAGAGGCCGTCGTTAGCCCAGTCGGTCGCCGCGCTGCCTACCGTCACCATCGAAATATAGTAAACGAGGAACATGATGACCGCGAAGATCGGGAGTCCGAGCCATCTGTTGGTGACGATCTTGTCGATCTTGTCGCTTTTAGTGAGCTTTCTCGCGGTCTTCTTTTTGTAGCACCCCTTGATGACCTCGGCTATGTAGACGTATCTCTCGTTCGTGATGATGCTTTCCGCGTCGTCGTCAAGCTCGGCTTCCGCGGACTTTATGTCCTCCTCGATGTGCGCGAGCACGTCGGGCGCGAGGTTAAGCGATTCGAGCACTTTTTCGTCGCGCTCGAAGATCTTGACGGCGTACCACCTCTGCTGCTCTTCCGGCAGGTCGTGGACGACCGCTTCTTCGATATGCGCGAGCGCGTGCTCGACGGGTCCGGAGAAGCTGTGCTGCGGGATCGTTTTGCCGTTTTTAGCGGCTTCGATCGCCGCTTCGGCGGCTTCGGCTATGCCCGTTTCCTTCAAAGCGGAAATCTCGACGACCGGGCAGCCGATCTGCCGCGAAAGCTCGGCAACGTTGATCTTGTCGCCCTCTTTTTTGACGACGTCCATCATATTGATCGCAACGACGACCGGTATGCCGAGCTCGGTCAGCTGTGTGGTAAGATAGAGGTTTCTCTCGAGGTTCGTGCCGTCGACGATGTTGAGTATCGAGTCGGGGCGTTCGCTGATAAGATAGTTTCTCGCGACGACCTCTTCCAGCGTGTAGGGAGAGAGCGAATAGATGCCCGGAAGGTCGGTGATGATAACGCCGTCGTGCTTCTTGAGCTTGCCTTCCTTCTTCTCGACCGTGACGCCCGGCCAGTTCCCGACGAACTGATTGGAACCGGTCAATGCGTTAAAAAGCGTTGTTTTGCCGCTGTTCGGATTGCCCGCAAGGGCGATTCTCAGATCCATGATAAATGCTTCCTTTCTGCTCTGACGAGCTTTGAACGGTTAGCGTCCGCTAACCGCCGGCTGAAAAAATAGCAGTCTTTATTCCACTTCTATCATTTCCGCGTCTGCTTTACGGATAGACAGCTCGTAGTTCCTGACGGTGACCTCTATCGGATCGCCGAGCGGCGCGACCTTGCGCACGTATACTGGAGTGCGTCTTGTAATGCCCATATCCATGATGCGGCGCTTTACGGCGCCTTCGCCGTGGAGCTTGACGACGGTGGCGGTCTCTCCGATCTTTACGTCTCTGAGTGTTTTCACTTTATATTCCCCCTTGAATAAAATACTAAACCATTATTTTACGTGCGAGCTCATCACTGATGGCTACGCGCGATTCTTTGACCTTGACGATTATGTTTTCTCCGAGAGAATTGACGATCAGCACCTCTCCCCCGACGTTGAAGCCGAGGTTCTCGAGATGCAGCTTGACTTCCGGATTCCCGCCGATCCTTTTTATGATAAGCGGCTCCCCTTTTTCTGCTAAACAGAGCGGTATCATATCATCCTCCGCGTTAGCGATTGCTAACTACCTGTCAAAATATACGGTTAGCCTTCGCTAACCGTATATAATTATAGTTAGCGCCCGCTAACTTGTCAAGGGGTTTTTGAAACTTTTTTGAGATTTTTACAATCTTTCGGATTCATCTTGAAAAATCGCGGTTTTTACGCTATAATAGTAAGCGATCGATAGTTGCAAGCGAGGAGTGAATAGAATGGCGATGCGCGAATCCGGCGAAATGTACCTCGAAACGATACTCGTATTATCGCAGAAGAACGCGAACGTCCGCGCGGTCGACGTGGGAGAGCATATGGGCTTTTCCAAACCGTCCGTAAGCCGCGCCATGGGTCTGCTCAAAAAAGAAGGACACGTTGAAACCGACGCGCAGGGCTACATAAGGCTGACGGAATCTGGAAAAGCGATAGCTAAGAGGATATATGAGAGGCATACGCTCCTCAGCCGGCTGCTGATAAGTCTCGGAGTCGATGAAAAGACCGCGACCGAAGACGCCTGCCGCATCGAGCATTATCTCAGCGACGAAACCTTCGCCGCGATAAAGAAGCACGCGAGCGAATACGGCGGATAATAATCGCGATATAAAAAAACAAGCGCCCGAAGGGGTGCCTTTCATAAAGCAGGTTTTACCTGCCGAAAAAAGCAAAAGGAGTACGAGCGTTTTGTTCGTACTCCTTTTCACGCGCCTTGCTTACAAGGTATAGTGTGTTACACCTTTCAGATGAACTGTCGGGCGACAATGAGCCTCCCTTTACACAAGGGAGCCTTTCTTTTTGTTCATCTATAACTTGTCAATTTTCCTGACAAGCACTGCTTTTGTGGACACAAAAGCCATTTGCTACATTTGGTTGATTGTTGTGCGTTTTATTCTCCAAATCAGAGAAATGATAGAATATCGCTCTGTTGACTCTACTGTTGGTTTCGTGTATAATCTAGTCACAAGCTCCGGAACTTGAATTTTTTCGAGAGGTGAAAAATATGTACGAATGTAAGATTGCAGAAAAATTGGTGGAGCTCCGCACATCAAAGGGAGTAACACAAGAAGATGTGGCACAAAACCTATCTATTTCAAATAAAACGGTGTCCAAATGGGAGAATGGTGCCTCGACACCTGATCTCCCTATGGTTGTAGAACTCGCAAAGTATTATGGTGTCACTACTGACACGCTTCTCGGACTTTCCGAGGATAAAAAGCAAAGCACGACGGAAGAAATCCGCTCTTTGTTTGAAGGGCTTGATCGCCGCGAATCTGTGCTAAAAGCATTTGAAGCGGTAAGAGCACTTATTCCGGCTATGTATGGAACAGTTTCCCAATATAGTGATGATATATATGATAGAGAAAATGTTTTTCCGCCTGAGATATCGCATTTTTATCGTTCTAACATATCGCTTCATGAGTTTTTTGAGTTCGTAGCAAGCTCCGAAAATGCAAACGTGGCGGTAATGATGCTCCGCAACAAAGCTGATTTTGCATGGATGAACGATTCGAATAAGCAAAAAGAAATCGTTAAAATCTTCAAGTTCTTGTCGAGTGAAGATGCTTTGTCCGTTCTTTATTATGTTCATTCCACCGCATGCTCTGAAAGTTTCACGGCAGACTATATTGCAAAGAATACGGGCGTAAAGGAAGAACGAGTTTCCGAAATTCTCGATGAATTCTGTTCTGTAGGAGCATGCCATTGGGTAACAGCGCATCTTGCCGAAGGAGATGTGAGAGTGTATGAATGCCACGGAGACGGTCTTGTTCTCTCCTTAATTTCCTTGGCATTTGAAAGAATGTGCGGTAGAGAGTCCTACGAATACAACTTCAACGGAAGATGCAAAATGATCGGAGGTAAATAACTATGAGTTTATCAGCTAATATCAAAAGATTGCGTCTTGAAAAGGATATGACACAAGAACAGCTCGCTACAAAGCTCGGCGTATCTGCGCAAGCAGTATCCAAGTGGGAAACGAGCGAAACCTATCCAGACGGAGCACTTCTTGTGCCACTTGCCAACGAGCTTGAGGTATCTCTTGACGAGCTTTTCGGGAATGAATCGGTTACAATGGCAGATATTTCGTCCAAAATCGTGAAATTGATTCATGCAACAGAAGCAAATGAGCGTTTTAACGTTGCGCGTGATATCGGTTGGCAGATTGAGCGCGGTTTGTTTAACTGTCGTATGGAAATCGAAAAGAAGTATGATCCCAACGAAATCAAAAATCAGAAAAACGCATCCTATATTCTTGACGATAACGGATTTACAATCGTTTCTAATGGAATAGAACCTTTCTTCTCGGTATTTCCACAACCGACAGAGGGGTACGGACATTTTCTGAATGATAAGGACGACCTGCAAAAAATCTTTGCTGCACTGTCGCATACGGATACAATGAACGCTTTGATCTATTTGTATCATAAAACGGAGAATTATGTTTTTGAGAGCGCAGTGCTTGAGCGAGATTGCGAAATTGCAAGTGATCAAATCAATGCGGTAATAGATGATCTGTTGACGCTAAAGCTAATATGGAAACAGGAGCTTACAATTAACGGTAAAAAATGTGTTCTGTATTATTCTCGACCGAGCCACAAATTGCTTGCCGTATTGTTGATGACAAGAGAGATTGGCTATAAGGGAGCATACAGCCTACAATCACATATCAGAAATACGCCGTTTATTAAAGAATAATGAACCACCGCCGAGAGTAACCGTTTGGTCGCTTTCGGCGGTGGTTTTGTTTGGCTTATAAACCTGCTTTATCGCAGGTACGCCAAGGGCGCTTGTTTTTTATCGTCGTTTTGAGTTTTAATCGGCTTCGCTCCCCCGCTCCGCTACAGCTTCGCGAGCTCGGTGGCGGTCTTCGCGGCGAGCGCGGCGTTGTTCAGCACGAGCTTGATGTTCGCTTCCAGACTGTCGCCGCCGGTGATGTCCTTTATCTTCGCGAGCAGGAAGGGCGTCGTCGCTTTGCCGTGTATGCCGAGGGCTTCCGCTTCCTTCACCGCTTCGTCTATCGCGCCGTTGATGTAGTCGGGATCCATCGAATACTCTTCCGGTATCGGGTTGGTGACGAGTATTCCCCCGCGAAGTCCCATATCCAGCTTCGCCTTGAAAGCCGCGGCGAGCTCCGCGGGCGTATCGAGGCGGTAGTCCACGCCGAAGCCGCTCTTGCGCGTATAGAACGCGGGCAGCTCGTCAGTGCCGTAGCCGATGACGGGCACGCCCTTAGTCTCGAGGTATTCGAGCGTAAGGCCGAGGTCGAGAATGGATTTCGCGCCCGCGCATACGACCATGACGGGCGTTCCCGCGAGTTCCTCAAGGTCGGCGGAAATATCCATCGTCGTTTCCGCGCCCCTGTGTACGCCTCCGACGCCGCCGGTGGCGAAGACTTTTATCCCCGCCATCGCCGCGATTATCATCGTCGTAGCGACGGTGGTCGCGCCGTCCGCGCCCTTCGCAACGAGCACGGGCAGGTCGCGGCGGGACGCCTTCGTTACTCCCGCGCCGGTCTTGCCGAGGTATTCTATCTCTTCGGGAGAAAGCCCCGCCTTCAGCCGTCCGCAGATTATCGCTATCGTCGCGGGCACGGCGCCGTTGTCGCGGATCGTCTTCTCGACGGTAAGCGCCGTTTCCACGTTCTGCGGATACGGCATACCGTGCGATATTATCGTGGATTCGAGCGCGACGACGGGCTTGCCGACGTCGAGCGCCGCCTTAACTTCGGGCGAGATATCGAGATATTTATTCATGGGAACGACCTCCGTTTGTTATTTCAGTTTCAATTCCTTTGCGGACATTACGGCGCTGACGGCGGACGGGCTCTCAAGCGTGAGCTTCGCGGCGCGCAGGCCGCATTCCGCGGAAGCGCGCAGGTCCGCGCCCCTGCCGGAGGCGTAGACGAGCGCCGCTATGAAGGCGTCGCCCGCGCCGGAAGCGCTGACTACGGAAGCGCGTGCCGCGGGGAGCACGAATGCTCCGCTCCCGTCCGCGCAGCAGACGCCGTCCGCACCGAGCGTGATATACACGCGTTCCGCGCCGAAGGAGCGCAGCCGCGCCGCCGCTTCTTTCGCGTCCGATTCGTCCGCGATCTCGCCGCCGGCGAGCACGCCGGCTTCGGTCCTGTTCGCTTTCAGCGTGAAAAGCCGGCAGCCGCCGCGTTCAAGCGCACGCTTCAGCTTTTCCGTCTTCTTGCCGGATACGCAGTCGACGAAGGTCGGCTTGGCGGAGTTTTTCATCAGATACTCCATCGACTCTTCCGTGAGGTTCGTATCGAAAACGACCGCGTCCGCGTCGTTTATATGCTCCAGCTCGCGCTTCAGGTATTCGACGGTCACCGCTTCGCAGATATCCATATCCGCGATACCCGCGACGAGCTCGCCTTTTTCGTCGTTTATGCAGAGGTATATCGAGCTGCGCAGGTCGGGGCGGTAAAGCGCGTGAGAAAGGTCGATTTCCAGCATCGCGCAGTCCTTCGCGATTGTTTCGGCGTATTCGTCGCCGCCGATGGCGGTGAAGAACGATACGTCCGCGCCGAGCAGACGCAGGTTATGCGAAATATTCCTGCCGACGCCGCCGAGCGATTTCGTCACCGCGCCCGGATTCGAGTCCCGCGGCGCGAAGCGCGACGCGGAACGGCCGGAAATATCAATATTCGACGCGCCGATCACCGATACTCTCATTTCAAACACTCCCTGCCGCTATTATAACACCGCCGCGCGATCATGTCAACCGACGATTCCGAGTTGCGCCGGCGGCGAAACGGTGGTATAATTCAGATATAAACGCTAAAGGAGGCGCGCCGTGGACAGCCGGGAATTCATCTTCAGCGATAACGGGAAACGCTATCACACGTACGATTACTACCTGCGGAACCGCTTCGGGCGCAAGGCCGCGAAGCTTTCCGTCGACGGCGGCTTCACCTGCCCGAACCGCGACGGAACGAAGGGAACGGACGGCTGCGCCTTCTGCTCCAGCAGCGGAAGCGGCGACTTCTGCGCCTCCGGCAGCGTCACGCGCCAGCTCGAAACGCAGCGCGGAATCATGCGCGCAAAGTGGGAGGTCGACGCCTTTATCCCCTATTTTCAGGCCGGGAGCGGCACTTACGCGCCCCTGCCGCGCCTGCTCGCGCTCTGGGACGAGGCGTTGAGCTTTCCCGGCGCGGTCGGACTCGCGGTCGCGACGCGGCCGGACTGCCTGCCCGACGACGTCTGCGACGCGCTCGCGGAGATTTCGCGGCGCACGTTTCTCACCGTCGAGCTCGGTTTGCAGACGGTCAACGACGGCGTCGCGCTGAAGCTCGGACGCGGGCACGGCTTCGCGGAGTTCGAAAGCGGATTTGAAAAACTGCGGGCGCGCGGGATCCCCGTATGCGTCCACGTTATAAACGGCCTGCCCGGCGAAACACGCGAGGATATGCTGAAAACCGCGTCCGTTCTCGCCGAGATGAAGCCCGACTTTATGAAGATACATCTGCTCCACATTCTCAAAGGCACTCCGCTCGCGGAGCTTTACGCCGGCGGCGGCTTCGAGGCGATGACGAAGGAGGATTACGTTTCCACCGTCGTCAGTCAGATCGAGCTGTTCCCGCCGGAAACGGTGTTCGAGCGCGTCACCGGCGACGGCAAGGGCGAAGATCTGATCGCGCCGCGCTGGAGCCGCAGAAAGCGCGAGGTCCTCAACGCGATCGACGCGGAATTCCGCCGCAGAGGAACATTCCAGGGCGACGGATACCGCGGGTGACGATTCGTGCGATTCGCGTATACAATACAAGAGGCGGACCGCTTGGCCCGCCTCTTTCGCTTATTCACCTTGCGTTATTCCGGTATCATCGGGGATAACCTTTTCTGCTTCGGCAGCCTCTTTGGCGATAAGATCGAAGACACTGCCCGAACTCCCTGATCCGTATTCTTCACTCGCGGAATCAGCGGTTTCATCCGTCTCCGGATCCGGCACTTCCTTGAGCATCAGCATATCCTGAAGCCTCGCGCCGTATCGCATCATAGAGCTTGTTACCAGCAGCGCGATTCCGGTCGCCATTCCTCCGACCACGCCGAGGCTCTCCGCCTGCGCGACTGAAAACGATTCGCGAAGTATCACCGCCGCCATCTCCGTGGCAAGCGATATAAAGAAAAACAGCATACCGAGAACGCGAGTTCTGTGAGCGCCGCTTTCCGAAAACGGCGTGCCTTCTTTTATCTCCTTATTCAGGCATATAACCGTCGCGATAAGCAGCACGCCGAGCGCAAAAAACGAAATCGCGTCCATGATAAACAGTCCGAGAGTAACGCCGCCACCGCCGAAATCGAGCGCCTCCGCGATTCGGGAAAGGAAGCCTCCTCCGGAGAGATACTCCTCGCCTTTTATTCCCCATACGACCGCGGCTCCCGCCGCGAGCAGCGAAAGGATAACGCAGAGGACCGCGAAAACCGCGAACAGTATCCGCAGCCGCCGGAAGATTTTTTGTACTTTAAGCAGTTCGGTCATTCATACACCCCTATATCACATATCTATGAGGCCGATTTCGCGCATTGACGTACACTTACCGTCAAAACCGACTATAATGTGGTCGATCAGCTGTATCCGCATCTCTTCAAGCAGTTTCCCGATTTTTGAAGTTATGCAGCGATCGTCGCCGGACGGCTGAGCCGACGTCGATGGATGGTTATGCGCGATTATTATCCCGCTCGCTTTGTGCTTTACGGCGCTGTCGATCACCCGCGGAATAACGACGGCGGTTACGGAAGTCGAACCGACGGAGTGTTTTTCGCTGCAAATCACCTTGTTTTTTCCGTCGAGGCATACTACGTAGAACGACTCCACGCTTTCGCCTATAAAGAATCCGGATACGTAATCCGCTATATCATTTATGTTCTTCAAAACTATGCCTTTCCCCTGCTTTGACAAAGAATACCTTTTCAAGACCTCGGGGAAAAGCCTTATCAGAACCGCAGAGTTATAAGATATGCCCGGAACCTCCATAAGCCGCTCCACACTCGCTTCAAAAACCGCGTACAGCGAGCCGAAATGCTCGATAAGGCTGTGGGCGAGTTCGTTTGTATCTTTTCGCGGTACGGAGTAGAACAGTACAAGCTCCAGCACGTTGTGGTCGGCGAAGGATTCGAGCCCCGTTTCGCAGAACCGCTCCCTCACTCTCTGTCTGTGCCCGTTATGTATGCTTTTATTCTCAGACATATAAACACCACCGGAGACATTATACAACAAAAGAACAAAAATGAAAAGATATTCTTTTATTTTTGCTCAAAATGTGCTATATTTTCATTAAAGACGTTCATGATAAGGGCAACGCGGCTCCGCAACTCGGATACCGCCACGTTATTTCAGATTTGCCCGTACAGTATCGATTCAAAAGCGGAGGACACATGAAGGAGCTCGTTATCGGCAAAAACGACGCGGGGCAGCATCTCGACAAGTTTATAAGCAAAGCGTTTCCTTTTATGCCGCAGTCGATGCTCTACCGCGCCGTCCGCACGAAGCATATAAAGCTGAACGGTAAACGCTGCGAACCGTCCGACCGCCTCTCCGAAGGCGATACGGTTACGCTTTATCTCAACGACGACGTTCTGACGAAGAAAGAGCGCGCCGTTGCCGACCTGCCGCCCGTCGACGTCGTTTATCAGGACGAAAACATAATGCTCGTAAACAAGCCCGTCGGTCTATCCGTACACGACGACGAAAGCGGCGATCCCGATACGCTCATTGCCCGCGTGATCAAGTCGCTGACCGACAGCGGCGAATACTCGCCCGAAGGTGAAAACTCCTTCGTTCCCGCGCTCTGCAACCGCATAGACAGAAACACCTGCGGCATAGTTATCGTGGCGAAAAACGCGGAAGCGCTGCGGATCATGAACAGAATGATAGCGGAACGGCGCGTGAAAAAGCACTACCTGTGCCTCGTACACGGCGTTCCCGAACCGAGAAGCGCAACGCTGAAGGCTTTTATCCGCAAGGATGAAGAGAAAAAGCGCTCCTTCGTTACGGACGAGCCGGCAAAGGGCGCTTTGACTATGATAACCAAATATGAAGTTTTGAAGACCGACGGGGATATTTCCCTGCTCACCGTCGACCTGCTGACCGGACGCACGCACCAGATACGCGCACATATGGCGCATATCGGGCATCCGCTCGTCGGTGACGGTAAGTACGGAAGCAACGCGCTTTACCGCAAAAGCGGAAGGCGCTGGCAGGCGCTCTGCGCCGCCTCCGTCACCTTCGATTTCGGCGGCGAGGGCGAAACGCTCGAATACCTCGACGGAAAGACCTTCTCTGTTCCCGATCCCGACTTCGTCGGAGACGTCAGACAACGATAAGCTGCTTTTTGGAGCCGGTAAAGTTGCGAAGTCCCGTTTCGGTGACGAGCACCATATCTTCAATGCGTATGCCGAACTTGCCTTCAAAATACACGCCGGGCTCGACGGTCACCACTTGGCCGGCCTTCAGAATATCCTTCGAAACGGTGCTCTGGTATGGACTCTCGTGGATCTCAAGTCCGACGCCGTGTCCGAGCGAATGGCCGAACTCCTTCGACCAGCCGTAAGAAGCCAAAACGTCGCGCGCCGCCTTGTCCATCATGGCGGCTTTTTCGCCGGCTTTTATGCTGTTCAGCGCGACTTCCTGCGCCGCGAGGACGGCGTTGTAGGCCTCCACGGCTTCGTCCTTAATGTATCCGAGCGCGACGGTGCGCGTCATATCGGAGCAGTAGCCGTCGAACATACTGCCGGTATCCATGAGGATGAGGTCGCCGGTGCGGAACTCCCTGTCGCCGGGAACTCCGTGCGGACGGGAGGTGTTTTCGCCGGAAAGCACGATGGATTCAAAGGCGTTTCCGTCCGCGCCGTTGTTGATAAAGAAGGAGTCTATTTCGTTGCGGAGCTGCCTTTCGGTCATTCCGGTGCGGATGATGGAAAGCGCGTGCATGAACGCCTTGTCGGTTATCTCCTGCGCCTTCGCCATTCGCTCGATCTCGAACGGCTCCTTTACCGAGCGCTCCTGCGTGAAGAGCGCGGAAACGCCGACGTATCTGTATTTGCCGAGCGCGGCCTTGAAGTTTTTGAACTGCGCGACGGTCATGAATTCTTCTTCGTATCCGACGGTTTCAACGTCAAGCTCGGCGAGCAGCTTCGCGAGGCTCTCAAGCTGTTTTTCGTACATAAACACGTCTATGCCGGCCGCTTCGCCGGCTTTTTTCGCGGCCTCGATATAGCGGAAATCAACGCCGAGGAAGCAGCGTTCGGGCGTTACGACAACGTATCCGGCCGTGGATTTGAAATCGGTCAGCCAGCGGCGGTTTATCGGCGAGAACGCGACGACGGCGTCGACTTCTCCCTTGATGCGCTCGGCAAATCTTTTGTAGGTGTTCATATAATCCCTCCGTTATCCTTTTTCGTGTATGCGCTTCATTTCAAGCGCGTCCTCGTCCTGCATTCCCGCGGACTCGGAGATTATCACCGGCTCGGCGCCCCTCTTTTCGAGCGCGCGGCAGAGCGGCTCGAAATCCGGGCCGAACCGTCCGTCACGGAAGTTGAGGTGGCGTTTTTCGCCGCCGGCGGTGTATTCGATATGCGAAAAGTGTATGTGCAGATTTCTCATGCGCTCCGTACCGAGCGCGTCGGCGATCTCGTCGAGAACGGCGAGCGACGCTTCATAGCCCTCGACTTCGCCGAGCGAACGGGCGTAAAGATGGCCGAAATCGACGCACGGTATCAGCCGTTCGTCGAGCAGGCAGAAGCCGCAGACCTCGCCTACGGTGCCGAGCTGGTTCTGCTTGCCCATTGTTTCGGGACAGATCGCGATATGGCCGAGTCCGGCTTCATCGAGCGCGCCGATCGCCTGCTTCAGCGTCTGCGCCGCGAGCGCGACGGCTTCTTTGCGTTCCATGCCGGAAACGCTGCCGGAGTGTACGATTATCCTGCCCGCGCCCATCGCGGCGGCTGCCGCCGCGGACTGCATTATGTAGTCTATGCTGTTGAGCCGCTTCTGCGGATCGACGGAGCTGAGCGAAATGAAATACGGCGCGTGGAGCGAAAGGCGCACGCCGTGCTTTTCCGCTTCCGAGCGGATGCCTGACGCCGTTTCCGGCGAAACGCGCACTCCCCTGCCGCACTGGTATTCAAAAGCGTTTAGGCCTTTTTCTTTCACCCATGAAACGTATGCGACGGAGCTTTTTCCGTCATATCCGTCGGGCGTGCCGGCGGTGCCGAAATACCACATAGTTACTCCTCTTTTTCGCGCTGCTTCAGTTTCGCCGTCGATGTGACGAGAATGCTTTTCATCCCGGCGAGGCGCGCGCCGACAACGTCGTTCCAGACCTTGTCTCCCACCTTGCATACGTCGCGACGCTTCAGCCCCATCTCGCGCGCGGCTCGGCGGAGTTTGAAGGTCAGCGGCTTGAGCGACATGCGCTTGCACGGCACGCCGAGCGCCTCTCCGTATGCGCGGACGCGCTTTTTGTGCGAGTTATTCGAAACGATGCTCAGCAGAAAGCCCGCGGCGACGATGCCCTTCGCCCACTCGACGACCTCCTGAGACGGAAGCGGTTCGTCGTATCCGCCCAGGGTGTTATCGAGATCGACAATTACGCCCTTCACACCGACGGCGCGGAGCGTTTCGGCAGATATTTGGGTTACACGTTCCAAACGGACGTCGGGGGTAAAAAGCTTCAATGTAATCTCCGTTCAGCCGCGTGCGCGGCGATAAAATACAAACAAAAAAGCGGGGACGGCTCCCCGCTTTTTATTCGTGTTGAAACCCGAAAGCGTTTGCCTTACTTGAACTTTCTCTTGCGGGCAGCTTCCGACTTCTTCTTCCTTCTAACGGAAGGCTTTTCATAATGCTCTCTCTTGCGCACTTCGGAAAGAATACCGTCCTTCGCGCAGGAACGCTTAAATCTACGCAGGGCATTATCCAACGATTCGTTGTCCTTAAGCTTAATCTCTGACATTTAATTTTCCCTCCCTTGCGTAAATCAAAATCCTACTACTCTACATAGTAACATTCTAATTATAGCGTTATTTCTGTCTTTGTCAAGAGTTTTTTTGAAAAAAGTCGATTTTTTATCTCGCGACTATATTGACGAGCCTGCCCTTGACGAAGATCTCTTTGACAATCTGCTTGCCCTCGAGCTCGGCGGCTATCTTCCCGTTTGCTTTCGCGGCGGCGATGGCGTCGGCGTCTGAGGCGTCGGCGGGAATCGCAACGGTACCGCGAAGTTTGCCGTTTATCTGTACGGCTATATCTACGACGTCGTCGGCGAGTTTGCTTTCGTCATACGCCGGCCAGCTCTGCTGATGGACGTAACCGCCGAAACCGTTCTGCTCCCAAAGCTCCTCCGTAATGTGCGGAGCGAGCGGGTTGAGCAGGATCAGGAAGGTCTTGAGCCCGTCGGCGGTTATCGCCTTCTCTGCGGCGATCTCGTTGAGAAGCTCCATAAGCGCCGCGATCGCGGTATTCGCCTTGAGCGTCATTATATCCTCGGAGACCTTCTTTATCGCGCGGTTAAAGCTCTTCTCGAGCTTGCCGTAACCCTCGCCTTCGACGAGCAGCTCCGGAAGCGAATAAACGCGGTCGAGGAAGCGCTTGCAGCCCTTTATGCTCTGCGAGGACCAGGGCGCCGCTTTCTCGAAGTCTCCGATGAACATCTCGTAAAGGCGCATGGTGTCCGCACCGTATTCGTTTACGATATCGTCGGGGTTGACGACGTTGCCGCGGGATTTGGACATCTTCTCCCCGCCTTCGCCGAGGATCATTCCGTGGCTGGTGCGCTTTGCGTAAGGCTCCTTCGTCGGCACGACGCCGATATCGTAGAGGAACTTATGCCAGAAACGCGAATAAAGCAGGTGCAGCGTCGTGTGCTCCATGCCGCCGTTGTACCAGTCGACCGGAGTCCAGTAATCCAGCGCCTCTTTTGACGCGAGCGCCTTGTCGTTGTGCGGATCGCAGTAGCGCAGGAAGTACCACGACGAGCCGGCCCACTGCGGCATGGTGTCGGTCTCGCGCTTCGCGGGAGCGCCGCACTTCGGGCAGGTCGTGTTCACCCAGGAATCTATCTTCGCGAGCGGCGAAGAGCCGTCGTCGGAAGGCTCGTAGCTCTCCACCTCCGGCAGACGCAGCGGAAGCTGATCCTCCGGCAGCGGAACGTAGCCGCAATGCTCGCAGTGAACTATCGGAATGGGCTCGCCCCAGTAACGCTGGCGCGAGAACACCCAGTCGCGGAGTTTGTAGGTCACCTTCTCCTCGCCTATTCCCTTTTCGGCGAGCCAGGCGACGATCTTCTTTTTCGCTTCTTCGACGGGAAGCCCGTCGAGGAATCCGGAGTTGACCATTACGCCGGTCTCGCAGTCGGTAAAGGCGGCCTCTTCGACGTTTCCGCCCTTGACGACCTCTATAATCGGAACGTTGAACTTTTTAGCGAACTCCCAGTCGCGGGTGTCGTGGCCCGGAACGGCCATTATCGCGCCGGTGCCGTAGGAAATGAGAACGTAGTCGGAAATGAATATCGGTATCCGCTTGCCGTTGACGGGGTTGATCGCTTCGACTCCGTCGAGCTTGACGCCGGTCTTGTCCTTGGCGACCTCGGTGCGTTCAAAATCGGATTTATGCGCAGCCTCGTCACGGTAAGCGGAAACGGCGTCAAAATTCGCGAGCTTTTCGCGCCACTTATCGATGAGCGGATGCTCGGGCGCGATGACCATATAGGTCGCGCCGAAAAGCGTATCGGGACGGGTCGTGAAGATGCGGAGCGTATCGCCCGCGGTAGTCGTGAAATCGACCTCCGCGCCCTTGGATCTGCCGATCCAGTTGCGCTGCTGCGTCTTGACGCGCTCTATGTAGTCGACGTCGTCAAGGTCGCTCAGCAGGCGCTCGGCGTACTCGGTTATCTTCAGCATCCACTGGCTCTTGGTCTTGCGGATTACCTCGCTGCCGCAGCGTTCGCATACGCCGCCGACGACCTCTTCGTTGGCGAGGACGCACTTGCAGGAGGTGCAGAAATTGACCGCCATCTCCTTCTTGTACGCGAGTCCGCGCTCGAAAAGCTTCAGGAAAATCCACTGCGTCCACTTGAAGTAATCGGGATCGGTGGTGTTGATCTCTCTGTCCCAGTCGAAGGATAGTCCGAGCGATTTGAGCTGGCTCTTGAAACGCGCGATGTTGTTGCGCGTCACGATCTCGGGGTGTATCTTGTTCTTTATCGCGTAGTTCTCGGTCGGCAGGCCGAAGGCGTCCCAGCCCATCGGATACAGAACGTTATAGCCGCTCAGACGCTGCTTGCGCGCGATGACGTCGAGCGCGGTGTAGGAACGCGGATGCCCGACGTGCAGTCCCGCGCCGGAGGGGTACGGGAACTCGACGAGCGCGTAAAACTTCGGCTTCTCGCTGCCGGTCACCGCGGCGAAAGGCTTGAGCTCGTCCCATTTATCCTGCCATTTTTTCTCTATTGCTTTGAAATCGTATCCCATTTTGAACTCTTCTCTCTTGCGGATTATTTATCCTCTATTTCCATTCTCGCGCCCTCGCTGTAAAGGCGTTCGAGGCTGTAAAACTCTCTTGCTTCGGGGTGGAAAACGTGTACGATGACGTCGCCGTAATCCATAAGTATCCACTGTGCGGTGGGGTAGCCCTCAACGCGCTTGGGGTCTATTCCCTGCTCCTGTTTGAGCAGCGCTTCGACCTCGTCGACGAGGGATTTGACGTGAACGTTGCTGGTGCCGCTGGCGAGAATGAACCAGTCGGCTATGTTCGTCAGCTCTGAAACGTCTATAACTTCGATATCTACGCCCTTCTTCGAGTTGAGCGCTTTGACCGCGGTCTCGACGATCTTGTTCTTTTCTTTCATTTCAATCGCTCCTTATGTGTAAGATTATTCACCCTTTGATGATGAAGATGACGCGGACGAAGATGAAGACGAGGATGATGATCCGGCATTCGACGACGAGGATTTCTCATCCTGCGACGACGAGCTTTCGTCAATCACGTCAAAGGAGGACGGATCCTCCTCGGATGAGCCGGACTCACTCTCTTCACCCGACGATCTGCCGCGCGACGAGCTTTCGTCCTCGCTGTCGCTGTCGTCGCTTCCGCCGCTGTCGGGCTTGCCGTAGTCGCCGGGATCGTCGAACTTCACATATTTGCTCGACAGACTCTCCTCGTATGGGTTGAGATACTCGTTGAGCAGCTTGCGCGTCTGGTCGGAATAGCCCTGATAGTAGCAGGTCTTGTTCACCCATTTGTAATTGCCGGGCAGCGTATGGAAATGCAGATTATCCACGCCGATCTCCATACCGTAATGCGCGAAGGTCGTCAGCTCGGCAATCGAAAGGTTTGTTTTCATATGCTCGATCATCTGAGTAACGATGTCCAGCGCCTTCGCGGGATCGTCCTTGCAGGTATCGATACACTTCTGCATGAACACGGTAAGGAACTGTTCCTGGCGTTTCTGCCTGCTCTCGTCGCTCCCGTCGCCGCCGGACCCCTTGCGGTAACGGACGAACTGCTCCGCTTTGTCGCCGTCAAGCAGCTGCTTGCCCTTTTTCAGGTTGATGTTCAGCCCCTGCGTCGGGTCGGAGTATCGCATATCGAACGGCACGTCTATTTCGACGCCACCGATTATGTCGACTATGTTACGGAACGCCTTGAAGTTCAGCGTGACGTAGTAATTGGGGTATATCCCCATTGTGTTGTATATTATCTGCCGGATACCGTCGCTCTTTTTGCGCGCGTAGAAGCTGTTGATCTTGTAATTCCTGCCGTTAGCATGGACGAAGGTGTCGCGCAGAATATGGAGCACGTTAGCGGTCTTGGTATTCATATCGAGCGTCACGAGCATAATGGTATCCGCTCTGAATTCGTCGATATCTATGCCGCAGCAGACGAAGGTGTAAACGTCCTTTTTCTGAGTTCGTCCGTCGTTCATATCGTCGGGGGTCTTGATGTCTATATCCGCCCATTCGCCGTTGTCGTCTATAGGAATCGGCTCGCTGCCGCTGCGGATCTCCTCTTTGAAGACCGAGCCGGTCATAAGCCACGTCAGCAGCAAACCTACGCATACGGTCAGAACGACTATGACCGAAATCATTATGATAAGAAGGCGCTTATCCTTTCTGTTCATATCCTTTTTTTCGGTCTTTACTTTCTTTTTCGCATGAGCGCCTTTCCGCGCCCTCTTTTTCTCTTCAAAATACTCTTTGCTCTTGTCGGTCATTTGTTAAACAGAATCCTTTCGAAGCTCGCGGCGGCTGCCGCATTAATACTTTCAGTTCTTTACCGCGTCTCTGAAAAACGCTATCGCCTCGGCGGTATACGGATGCAGATACGCGCCGCTTTTATCAACTTTTTCCTTCGTCTTTTCAAGTGAAATAAGCATCGCGAGGTCTATATCCTCGAACGCGGCGCGTCTGATCTCTTCAACGCCGTCAAAAACGCGCCCCTCTTCAATTCCGTCGGCGAGGAAGATAATCTTTTCCAATAAGCTCATTCCCGCTCTGCCGGTCGTGTGGTAACGTATCGCATTCAACAGGTCGCTATCGCTGATCAGGAATCTGTGCTCCGCATACGCGGACGCGGTGAACGCATGCGCCACCTTCGGACTTTTATCAAACTCTTCCGCCCCGATTATACCAAACTCACGCGCCATATTCAACTGTTCCTCGTGAGTTTTTCGTTTCGTAACGTCGTGAAGCAGCGCGGCGGCGCGCGCCTTATAAACGTCGGCGCCGTAATGTTCGGCAAGCGCGACGGCGGCCTTCTCAACGCGCAGGATGTGGTTGAAGCGCTTTTCCTCTACGAGCCGCTCGGATTCGCAGCGGTACAGTTTAAGACGGTATTCCTCCGAACGGTAAACGCCCGTCTCGTCAATAATGCCGCGCACCGCCTTCGGGATGAGCCCGCCGACGGGTTTATCCTCGGAGAGAGCGGAACGAAGAACGGTCGAGGACAGGTCGACGTTCGCGCCTTTTATGAAACGCGTTTCCGTGCCGAAATCGCGTTTCAGCCCTTCGGCGTAAGCGCGTATTTCCTTCGAGCTGTGTTCACGGTCGTAGACGCACGGCTCGCAGAGCGCCATAATCTCGGCTGCTTCCTTCCATTCGCGCAGCGTAAGGAACATATCCGCGCCGACGACAAGGAGAATATTGCGGTCCGGGTATTGCTTTTTCAGCTCGCGCAGCGTCTCAACGGTGTAGCTGACGCCGTCTTTTTTCAGTTCAAAGTCGGAAATCTCGACTTTTTCGTCCTTTGCGAACGCGGCGCGGAGCATCCGCAGACGCGCTTCACCGCCCGCGCCGTCCGTTTTATCTTTGTGCGGCGGGATACGGCACGGCATCACGATGAGCTTTTCCGGCTTCATCTGCCGCAGAAAAGCGTGCGCGACACGGACGTGCCCCTTGTGGACGGGGTCGAAAGAGCCGCCGTAAAGTCCGATATTCAGTTTTCCCCTCTTATCAGACAATTATTTTCGGCTCCTTTTTGCGTTTCCGGTAAAGGACGAAGCGCGTGCCGATGACCTGAACGACGTCCGAGCCGGTGCTTTCGGCGGCGAAGTCCGCCGCTTCACGCACGGTCACGGGCGCGGTCTCGAGCAGCTTGACCTTGATGAGCTCTCTCGCTTCAAGCGCTTCGTCGACGGCCTGAACGAAGTTCGCGCCGAGGCCGTCTTTTCCTATTATGACGACGGGATCAATCCCGTTCGCCATCGCGCGCAGCTTTGCGCGCTGACTGCTTTTAAGCATCGTTATCCTCCAGAATGGGTATCAGTTTCTCTTTCAGAAGCGCGAGCGAACGGCCTCTGTGACTGTATTTCGCTTTTTCCACGGGCGAGACCTCGCCGAAGCATTCGCCCGCCTCGGTGCAGAAGAATATCGGATCGTAACCGAAACCGTTGGTCCCGCGTTTTTCAAGGAGTATCTCGCCGGGGCATTCGCCGCGCGCCTGTATGACAGTCCCGTCGGGAGCGCAGTACGTCGCGACGCTCACGAAACGCGCGGCGCGGTCGGTCACTCCCTCGAGCTCGCCGAGAAGCTTATCCATCTTCTCGCCGTCCGAGGCGTCTTCACCGGCGTAGCGCGCGGAGTAGACGCCCGGTCTGCCGCCGAGCGCTTTCACCTCGAGGCCGGAATCGTCGGCGATGCACGGCAGGCCGGTTTCCTTTGAAAACGCGGACGCTTTGATGAGTGAGTTTTCCTCAAACGTCGCGCCGGTTTCCTCCGGCTCCAGCGTAAGCCCGAGCGACGCGGGAGTCACCAGCTCGACTCCGTATTCGCCGAGTAGCGCCTGCAGCTCCTTGAGCTTCTTTTTGTTGTTGCTTCCTATCAGTATTCTCATTCTTCTATCAGCGCTTTCGCGAACATTTCGGGGTCGAACGGCATCAGATCGTCGATCTGTTCGCCGACTCCGACGAACTTGACGGGCACTCCCGTTTCAAGCTTGACCGCGCAGACGATACCGCCCTTCGCGCTGCCATCAAGCTTCGTCAGCACGATGCCGGTAAGGTGCGTGACCTTTGAGAATTCTCGCGCCTGAATGAGCGCGTTCTGTCCCGTGGTCGCGTCGATGACGAGCAGGTTTTCCCTGTCGCAGCCGGGCGCCTCGCGTTCAATTATGCGCGACATCTTCTCCAGCTCGTCCATGAGGTTCTTTTTGTTGTGAAGGCGGCCGGCGGTATCGCAGATAACGATATCGCAGCCGTTGGCTTTCGCGTAGGTGAGCGTGTCGAAAACGACGGACGCGGGGTCCGAGCCCTCGGCGCGTTTCACGATCGCTGCGCCTGCGCGTTCCGCCCAGATCTCGAGCTGAGATACCGCGGCCGCGCGGAAGGTATCCGCCGCGCCGACGACGACCTTCTTGCCCTGCGCCGTGAACATGGCGGCTATCTTGCCTATCGAGGTCGTTTTGCCGACGCCGTTGACACCGATGACAAGTATGACGGACGGCTTGGTATCCGTCTTCAGCGCGATATGCTCATCCTGCATCATCTCTGTCATTATCTGCTTCAGCGCACCGGTAACGTCGGCGGGGTCTTTCAGCCCCTCCGCCTTTATCTTCGCGCGAAGCTCGGTCATAATGTGCTCCGTCGCGGGCATACCGAGATCGGACGTGATGAGTATTTCTTCCAGCTCTTCCATCAGGTCTTCGTCTATTCTCGTGAACGACTTGAGCATCGAGCCGATGCCCGAAAAGAGCGATTCCTTGGTCTTTTTCAGACCTTTTTTGAGTTTATCGAAAAATCCCATTTACTTGTGCTTCTCCTTGAGCTGTTTTTCAAGCTCTCTCATATCCAGCGAAACAACCTTCGATACGCCGGGTTCCTCCATCGTTATACCGTAGAGCACGTCCGCAACCTCCATAGTGCCGCGGCGATGGGTTATCACTACGAACTGAATGTCTTTCATCTGCGTGACGAACTCCGCGAACTTGCCAACGTTCGCCTCGTCAAGCGCGGTATCGATCTCGTCAAGCACACAGAATGGCGACGGATGGGCGCGGAGTATCGCGAAATAGATACAGATCGCGACGAGCGCCTGCTCGCCTCCGGACAGCGCGGAAAGGTTCTTGACGACCTTGCCGGGCGGCTGCGCCTTTATCTCGATGCCGGAATCAAGCGGCGAATCGGCGTTGCTCAGCTCCAGCGAAGCGTTGCCGCCGCCGAACATTTCCGTGAACACCTCGCCGAAGTTCTTGTTTATGACGGCGAACTGCTCGTTGAACATATCGCGCATCGATTCGGTGCATTCGCCGATGATGCCGAGCAGCTGTTTCTTTGATTCTTCACAGTCGCCGACCTGCTCGTCGAGGAATTCGTAACGCTCGGAAACCTCCGCGTACTCCTCGATCGCGCCGACGTTGACGTCGCCGAGAGCTTTGATGCCGCTCTTGATTTCGTTCAGGCGGCGCTGCGCCTTGCCGATCTCTTCGGGGCGCTTGCCTACGGCTTCCGCCTCATTGCGGGTAAGACCGTATTCCTCATAGAGTTTGTCAAGTATATTCTTGTATTCAACGTCGATATTCGCTCTCTTGCTCTCGAGCGTGGTCAGCTCGCGGATGACGCCGTCGCGCTCGGAAGAAACGCTGTCTTTGCGGTGGCGGAGCACGCTTATGCTCTGCTCGCGGCTCTCGCGTTCGGAAAGCATCGCGTCCGCCTTCGCGCGGTTTTCCTCGGCCTTTCTGCGCAGCTCGGCGATCTCGCCGCCGACGTCCTGCGCCTTACCCTGCGACTGAGCGGTGCGCTCGGCGATCTCGCGGAGCTCGCGCTCGTAGTTGTCTTTCGCGTTGTGCAGCTCGGCGATACGCGCCTTCGTGTCGTTTATACGGCTCTGCTGCGCGGAAGCGGTTATCTCCGCTTCGCTGACCTTGAGCTTCAGCTCGTTGACCTTGTCGGTCAGCTCGCGGCGGCGGCCGTCTATGCCGCTTCTGCCCTCGGTGAGCGAGGCGAGCTCGGCGCGAAGAGACTCGCTGTCCTTTTCGGCGGCGGCGATACCCTTCTTCGCGGCTTCGGCCTGCGCCTTCAGCTTCGCGGCGGTCGCGTCGCCGTTTTCGCGTTCGGACGCGATGTTGTCGAGCACCTGGCGCTCGGCTTCGAGCGCGGAGGCGTGGAGGTTTACCTCGCCTTCGGCTTTGAGTATATCTTCGCGCAGGGCGGTCTGCTCGGCGCGGAGCGCGTCGTATTCCGCCTGCGACGATGCGAGCGCGTTGCGCTGCTCCTCGGCAACGGCGGTGAGTTCGTCGGCGGTCTTCTTCGCAGTCAGAAGCTCTTTTTCCAGCTTCTCGATCTCGCCGCGGCGGGAAAGTATGCCGCTGTTTTTGCTCTGCGAGCCGCCGGTGAAGCTGCCGCCGGCGTTGATGAGCTGGCCGTCGAGCGTGACTATCCTGAATCTGTATCCGTATTTCTTGGCGATCTCCGTCCCTTTGTCGAGATCGGCGGCGACGACAGTGCCGCCGAGCAGGTAGGAAACGACGCCTTCGTATTGCTTGTCATAGTTGACAACGTCCGTGCCGTAACCGATGAATCCGGCGCATTTGTCAACCCCGGATTCGTTGAGCTTTCTCCCCTTGACGGAGGTCAGCGGGAGGAAGGTCGCTCTGCCGAGTCCCTCGCGCTTCAGAACGTCTATGGCGCGTTTCGCGGCTTCCTCGTCCTTGACGACGACGTTCTGGAGCCCTGCGCCGAGCGCGGTTTCGACCGCTACGGCGTACTTCTGCTCGACCTTTATAAGCTCCGCGACAGTGCCGATAACGCCCTTGAGGACGCCCGCTTTCGCGCGGTCGGCGACGCTCTTGACGCTGCCGGAGAAGCCTTCCATGTGCTTTTCCATATCGCGCAGGGTATCGGCGCGGTGCTTGAGCGTATCGCATCTGACGAGCGCCTGCTTCTGCTCTTCCTCGGTGCGCGCAAGCTTGGCGCGCTTCGCCTCGAGCAGCTTATCGAAGCCCATGCAGGAGTTGATATTTGCGCGGAGTTTCTTATTGCAGGTCTCCTTCTGCTCCGCGGCGGTCTCGTAACGCTTCTCGGCTTCGGCGAGTTTTTCTTTCGCTTCCGCTTCACGCTGAGCGAGCTGTTCCTCGCGCGGCTTCGCCTCGTCGAGCAGGCGCTCGCAGCCGCTGAGTTCGATGCGGAGGTCAGTGAGTTCGATCTCCTTCGCGGAAAGGCGGCTCTCGAGTTCGTTTATCTCGGCGCCCGCCTTCTCGTCGTCGCTGACGACTGAAGCGAGCTCGGCCAAAACGGTTTCTATCTGCGCGGAAACGCCGTCGCGGTCGGCGTATATCTCCTTCAGCTTGGCTTCCTGCTCGTCGACGGAGGCGAAGAGCTCCTTCGCACGCTCCTCGGCGGAGGCGATCTCGGATTTCAGCTTTTCGGACGCTTCGGCACTTTTCTCGGCGTCGTAGCTCAGCAGCGCCGCCTGCTCGCGCAGCTCGGAGGCCTTCTCGTCAAATGAAGTTGCTTCGCGGCGCAGAGTATCCATTTCCGCGGTGATGCGGTTCATATCGTTGAACGCGTCGTCGATCTGCTTGTCAAAATCCTCGTCGGACTTGATTATGCTGTCGTAACGCTCTCTGACGACGGCTATCTTGCCGTCGTAATCCGCGGTACTCTTCTTCGCCTTGTCCATCCAGACGAGCCAGAGCCCTATTTCAAGCTCCTTTTTCTCATCGCGGAAGGCGTTGTACTTTTTCGCTTTTTCCGCCTGCTCCTTGAGAGGCCCGATGCGCCCTTCGAGTTCGCTGATTATGTCACGCAGACGAACGAGGTTATCCTCGGTGCGCGCGAGCTTGCGCTCGGCGTCTTCTTTGCGGTAGCGGTATTTGGAGATACCGGCTGCCTCCTCGAATATCTCGCGGCGGTCGTCGCTCTTAGCGGCGACGATCTCGGCGATCCTGCCCTGCCCTATCAGCGAGTAGCCGTCTCTGCCGAGTCCGGTATCCATGAACAACTCGTAAACGTCCTTAAGGCGAACGAGCTTTTTATTTATCAGGTATTCGCTCTCGCCGGAACGGTAGTAGCGGCGGGTGACGTTGACTTCGTCGTCGTCTACGGCGAGCTCGCGTCCGGAGTTATCCAGCACCAGCGTGACCTCGGCGAACCCCTGCGGCTTGCGCATAGGCGCGCCGTTCGGACGGCGGGTCCCGTTGAATATGACGTCCTCCATCTTCACGCCGCGAAGGGATTTTGAGGACTGCTCGCCGAGCACCCAGCGGATCGCGTCAGAGACGTTGCTCTTGCCGCTTCCGTTGGGGCCGACTATCGCGGTTATGCCTTTACCGAAACCCATGTCGAGCCGTTCGGGGAAGGATTTGAAGCCCTGTATTTCGAGTTGTTTAAGCCTCATTATCTCACTTGGCCGCGTTGCGCGGCGCTCCCTTTCGTAGTCTTTATATTCGTCTTATCGTGCCCTCCGGAAACTCTCCGGAGACGTCCGTTTTCATCTTCACGCCGAATTCGCCGGCAAGGCGGGTAAAGTTCCTGCGGTTCTGCCCGACGAAAAGCGACACGCCGCCGCTTCCGCAGGATACCGCGTATTCGCCGCCTTTTTCGGGCGGGTTCGCCGCGAAAAAGCGGCGCATGTCGGCGTATTTCAGCTCGCCGTAGACGAGCTCGCCGAAGGCGGGATGCCACGCGCCCGCAACGACGTCGCTTTCGCAGCTTTCGGTGCGCTGCAGACCGAGGCGGATGATCTTCACTCCCGCTTCATCGAAGACGCGGACGAGCTTTACGCAGAGTTCAACGGCTTCGCCGACCGTCTGCGGACGGTATTCGCCCGACGCGTACATACGCGCGAGCGCGGTGTTTTTCAGCACTACGGTCGGATATATCCGCACGCATTCCGGTGCGAGTTTCACAATTTCGTTCGCGGTGAAAAGTGCGCCTTCGTCGTCATCGCCCGGCAGGCCGGTCATCATCTGCAAGCCGAGGCGTATATCCTTCGCTTTTATCAGCGCGGAGGCACGGCGCGTGTCGTCCGCGGTGTGCCCTCTGCCGCTTTTGAAAAGCACTTCGTCGCGCATGCTCTGTGCGCCGAGCTCGATTACCGTAACGCCCGCGGCTTTCAGCTCGCCGAGCACCTCTTCGTCGATACAGTCGGGACGGGTGGAAAGACGTATGCCCGAGAAACCGCCTTTATCGAGTTCTTCCCGCGCCGCATTAAGCAGCAAACGCATATATCCGCGCTCTATCGCAGTGAAGCTTCCGCCAAAGAAGGCAATCTCGGCGTTCTCCGCGCCGGCGTTTCTGACGCGACGTGCGGCGATATGCACGTCCTCCGGCGTCGCGGGAACGGTAACGCCCGCTATCGTGCGCTGGTTACAGAAGACGCAGTCGTTCGGGCAGCCGAGATGCGGCACGAACACCGCGGCTCTCGCTTCAGTTTTCATCGGAGTAATTTTTCAGTGCCTCGGCGGCCGCGCTCTGCTCGGCTTCCTTTTTGCTGGACGCCTCGCCGCGCCCCGCGAGCTTGCCGTTGACGTAAAGCTCTATACGGAAACGCTTGGCATGGTCGGGTCCGTCTTCGCCGGCGAGCACGTATTCGATACGGCTGCCCTTCTTGCGCTGGACGAGCTCCTGAAGCGCGGACTTCGCGTCCTCGCGTCTTATCTCGCGCTTGCGGAATCCCTCGGTAATGAAGGGCAGAACGAATTTCTTCGCCTCATCCATTCCGCCGTCTATGAAAATCGCCGCGATAAGCGCCTCGAACGCGTCGGAGGTCACGGACGGACGCGTTCTGCCGCCGGTCGCCTCCTCGCCGCTGTTAAGGAACAGCTCATCGCCGAGTTTTATCTGCGCGGCGTATTCCGCAAGCGCCTTCTCGTTGACGAGCGCGGCACGAACGCGGGTAAGCAATCCCTCGCGGCTGTCCGGCAACGCGGAATACAAAAACTCCGCAGTTATCACCGAAAGCACGGAATCGCCCAAAAACTCCAGGCGTTCGTTGCATTCCGCGCCCTTGTGCTCGTTCGAGTAAGATGAATGCGTGAGCGCTCTGAAGAGCAGACTCTCGTCTTTGAATTTATACCCTATTCTGTTTTGCAGATCGGTTTTGTCGCTGATATTCACGTTGTTATTCTGCCTCTTCTCCCGCCATGCTCTCTTCTATTATGCCGATAACGTTGTTCTTTTTATACAGCACCGCCTGCCTGACGGCGTTGCAGATCGCGAGCGCCTTGGAGCTGCCGTGCGCCTTGATAACGGGCTTCCTCATGCCCATCATAGGCGCTCCGCCGACGGTGGAGTAGTCCATCGCGCTGTTGACCGCGCGAAGTCCCTTTGAGATCATCAGCGCCGCGCCCTTGGTCATGAAGTTTTTGCCGAACATATCCTTCAGATAGTGCTTCGCCATGAAGCCCATGCCCTCGGTGACCTTCAGCACCACGTTGCCGGTGAAGCCGTCCGCGACGGCGACGTCGCAGCCGCCCATCGGGAGCTCCCTGCCCTCGATATTGCCGATGAAGTTATACTGCGCGGCTTTCATCATCTGATACGTTTCGCGGAGCAGGTCGGTACCCTTGTTCTCCTCGGTGCCGATATTGACGAGACCGACTCTGGGAGCGGGACGCCCCTCGACCTTTTCCATATAGACGCTGCCCATAAGGCCGAACTGCGTCAGCACTTCGGGGCTTACCTCTACCGTCGCGCCGCAGTCGAGCAGCAGGTAGTTGCCGCCGACGCAGGGAACGAGCGAGGCGAGCGCGGCTCTGCGGATGCCCTTTACGCGCTTTACGATAAGCGACGCGCCGAGCATCATCGCGCCGGTGTTTCCGGCGGAAACGTATGCGTCTCCGTCGCCTGCGGCGAGCATGCTCAACCCCTTGACGAGCGACGTCTCCATGCCCTCTTTGACCGCGAGAGCGGGATTGCCGTCCATCGGGAAAACCTCGTCCGCGTTCGCGATCTCGGCGCGTTTGCCGGAGATCTGGTTCTTCTCCAAAACGCGCTTTATTTCATCCTGCTTTCCGACGAGAATCACGTCGACGTCGAACTTCTCGGCTCCCATTACGGCGCCTTTGATTATTTCCAGAGGAGCGTTGTCCCCTCCAAACGCGTCGATTATTACTTTCATTCGTCTTTCCTCCCTATCAAATGTCGTTTTCGGAAATATATCGTTTCAGCGCCGCGGCCGATCTTTCGGAAAGCCGCCTGCGCTTTTCTTTTTTGTCTCTTATGTGCTCTTCCGTGTCCGGAAGTATGCCGAAGTTGATATTCATCGGCTGGAAATCGGCGTTTTCGGACGAAATATACGCCGTTAGCGCGCCGATGCCCGTTTCACGCGGGAACGGCGGGAGCGTTACGCCGTTCAGCCGCTTGAAGCACGCAATTCCCGCGACGAGTCCGCTCATCGCGGATTCGATGTAGCCCTCGACGCCTGTCATCTGCCCCGCGAAATATATGCGCGGATCGCTTCTCAGCGAAAAGTCGTAATCGAGCAGCCTCGGCGAATCGAGGTAGGTATTTCTGTGCATCACGCCGTAGCGGACGAATTCCGCGTTCGCGAGCGCGGGTATCATCGAGAAAACGCGCTTCTGCTCGCCGAATTTCAGGTTCGTCTGGAAGCCGACGAGGTTGTAAAGCGTGCCTTCCGCGTTATCCTGCCGCAGCTGGAGCACCGCGTAAGGGCGGCGTCCGGTCGCGGGATCGACGAGCCCGACGGGCTTGAGTATCCCGAAGCGGAGAGTGTCGGGGCCGCGCTTCGCGGCAATCTCGACGGGCATACAGCTCTCGAACACCTTGCACTCCTTCTCGAATTCGTGCAGCGGGGCGGTCTCTGCGGCGACGAGCTCGCGCCAGAACGCCTCGTATTCGTCTTTGGTAAGCGGGCAGTTGATGTAATCGTCGCCGCCCTTGCCGTAACGCGCGAGGCGGAAACTTTTGGAAGCGTCGACGCTTTCAGCGGTCACTATCGGCGAAGCCGCGTCGAAAAAGTGCAGTCCTTCCCCGCCGGTCAGCTCCTCGATCTTTCGCGCCATCGCGTCGCTCGTAAGCGGACCGGTGGCGATTATCACTTCGCCCTCCGGTATTTCAAGCGCTTCCTTGCGTACGACGGTTATATTGCCGCATTCGGATACCCGCTTCGTGACCTCGGCGGAAAAGGCGTCGCGGTCGACCGCCAGCGCTCCGCCCGCGGGAACGGAAGTAATGTCCGCGCAGGAAAGCACTATCGAGCCGAGCATACGCAGCTCCGTTTTCAGCATTCCGGAGGCGGTGGCGGGATCGTCGGATTTCAGCGAGTTCGAACAGACGAGCTCGGCGAAGTTTTCGCTCACGTGCGCGGGCGAAAACCGCTCCGGTTTCATCTCCCGAAGCTCGACTTCGACGCCGCGCCGCGCGAGATAATACGCCGCCTCATAGCCCGCAAGGCCGGCGCCTATGACGGTCGCTTTCACTTGTTGTCTTCCTTATCAGATCTGGAGCTCTTGTTGAGCTTTTCGTAGCCGCAGCCTTCCTTCAAACAATGCACGCCGACGCGGAATCTGAAGTTGCGCTTGACAAAAAGCGTGCTGCCGCATTTCGGGCAGGACTCCTTTGTCGGATCGTCCCACGTCATGAACTTGCATTCCGGGTAGTTGGAGCAGCCGTAGAACTTCGCGCCCTTCTTGCTCCTGCGCGCGACGATCTTGCCTCCGCACGCGGGGCATCTGCCTTCGGCGTCCTCGGTAAGAGGCTTGGTGTTGCGGCATTCCGGGAAACCCGGGCAGGCGAGGAACTTGCCGTTCCTGCCCATCTTGATTACCATGTTTCTGCCGCACTTGTCGCAGATAACGTCCGTAACCTCGTCCGGCACCTTGACGCGGGTATCGCCGAGCTTCTTCTCGGCGTCGGTCAGCTCGCCCTTGAAACCGTCGTAGAAGTCGGCGACGACCTCGTTCCAAACCTTTTCGCCGTCGGCGATCTCGTCGAGCTTCTCCTCCATGCCGGCGGTGAACTCGGTGCTGACTATATCGGAGAAGTTATCCTCCATCAGCTCCGTGACCGCCTCGCCGAGCGGAGTGGGCTCGAAGAACTTGCCGTCCTTGCGGATGTAGTCGCGCTTGCTGACGGTGCCGATTATAGCGGAATAGGTGCTCGGTCTGCCGATCTCTTTATCCTCAAGCTCCTTGATGAGGGTGTTTTCGGAATATCTCGCCGGAGGCTGCGTGAACTTCTGCTCGGGAATAAGCTTCACAAGCTCCGCGATCTCGCCCTCGGACATTTCGGGCAGCTTCTTGTTGTCCTCTTTGTCCTCCTTCGCTTCCATCCACACGGACATATAGCCCGGGAACTTGACGGTGAAACCGCTTGCCTTGAAAACGCTGTGGTTGGCGGTGATATCTATGCTGACGCTGTCGAGCAGCGCGTTTGTCATCTGGCAGGCGATGAAGCGTTCCCAGATGAGCTTGTAGAGGCGGTACTGGTCGGAGGAAAGACTGCTCTTTATCTCCGACGGCACGAGGTAGGGATCGGTGGGCCTTATCGCTTCGTGCGCGTCCTGGGCGCTCTTCTTGGTCTTGTATACCTTCGGCGAGGACGGCAGATACGCGGAGCCGAAACGCTCGCCGATGAAGTTTCTGGCGGAGTGTATGACCTCGTTGGAAAGGCGGAGCGAGTCGGTTCTCATATACGTTATCATACCGACGGTGCCGCGGCCGGCGATGCTTACGCCTTCATAAAGCTCCTGCGCGATGCGCATTGTGCGCTGCGAGGAGAAGTTGAGGCGCTTGGCGGCCTCCTGAAGCAGCGTTGAGGTCATAAACGGCGGCATCGGCGCACGGGATTTATCGACGTGCTTGATGGAAGCGACCTTAAACTCCGCACCCTTGACGTCCGCGAGGACGGCGTCGGCGTCGGCCTTGCACGAAAGATCCTTCTTCTTGCTGGCGGTGCCGTAATACTTGGCGGTAAACGGCTTTTTGCCCGCGGTGAGCAGGTCGGCGTCTATCGTCCAGTACTCCTCCGGCTCGAAGGCGCGAATCTCGCGCTCGCGGTCAACTATGAGCTTGACGACGACCGACTGCACTCTACCCGCTGAAAGGCCGGGCTTGACCTTCTTCCAGAGGAACGGACTGATCTTGTATCCGACGATACGGTCGAGAACGCGTCTCGCCTGCTGGGCGTTGACGAGGTCCATGTTTATGCTGCGGGCGTTGCCCATTCCCTCTTTAATGGCGGACTTGGTGATCTCGTTGAAGGTCACGCGTACGTCCTTGTCGGGATCGAGGTCCAGCAGAGTGGCGAGATGCCAGCTGATCGCTTCGCCTTCGCGGTCCGGGTCAGGCGCAAGATAGACCTTATCAGCGGTCTTCGCCAACTTCTTCAGATCGTTGATCACCTTCGCCTTGCCCCTGATGGAGATATACTCCGGAGCAAAACCGTTGTCTACGTCTATGGCAAAGCGGGATTGCGGCAGGTCACGGACGTGACCGACGGACGCGGCAATGGTATAGCCCTTGCCGAGGTATTTTTTGATGGTTGCCGCCTTGGTCGGCGACTCGACGATTACGAGTTTTGTCATATCTTCATCCTTCCTCCGGATCGCTCCGGCAAGCTCCTTGGAGCCGGGATTATTAACGTGTTAAAGCGAAAACTTCTTCATTGGGAGAGACTTGCATCTTCCCTTTATCTCGAGCATCGAAAGCGCGGAAAGCGCCTCCTGCACGCTCAGTCCTGTCTTGGCGAGGATTTCCTCAAGCGGCGCCGGCTCCGTCGCGAGCGCGGAAAGCAGCAGCTTCTCCCGCTCGTTCAGCTCCGCGTCGTCGGCGCGCTGCGGCGTTCCTTTTTTCTCCGGCTTCTTCCCTATCTGCGGGAAAAGCCGGACGTATTCCCTGACGATATCGTCGACGTCCGTCACGGCGACGGCGCCGTCTCTTATCAGTCTGTTGCTGCCTACGCTTTCGTAGGAATTGATGTTGCCCGGAACGGCGAAAACGTCTCTGCCGTATTCGAGCGCGTAGTTTGCGGTTATAAGCGCTCCGCTGTTTTCCGGCGCCTCGACGATGAGCGTTCCGACGGAGATGCCCGCCATTATGCGGTTCCGCAGCGGGAAATTGCCTTTGCCGATCTTGGCGGTCGGAGCGTATTCGGAGATCACCGTTCCGCGCTTCATCATCGCGCGGCGGAGCCCGAAGTTCTCGGCGGGATAGTTCTTCGCCAGTCCGCAGCCGAGCACGCCGACCGTGCTTCCGTCCGCGCGGACGGCGCCGGCGAGAGCGGCGGCGTCGATGCCTACCGCGAGTCCGCTGACGACGCAGAAGCCGCGCGCGGCGAGCTTGCCCGCCATAACGTAGGCGGCTTTGCGGCCGTATTCGGTGCAGTCGCGCGTTCCGACAATCGATATGAGCGGACGCGAGTCCGCGTCGAGCGGTTCGCCCTGCGCGTAAAGCAGCGCAGGCGGCGCGTATACGTTCGCAAGGCGCTCGGGATACTCATCCGAGGCGTACGGGATCAGGCGTATGGCGAGGCGTTCGCAGCGTTCGAGCGTATCTCCGGCGGATTTCAGGTCTTTATCGAGCAACGCTTTCAGCGCCTTCTCGTTCGTGACTCCGGCGGCGAGGTAGTCGTTTTTCTCCGCGGCGTAGACGGCTTCGCAGCCGCCGAAGGCCTTGAGGAGCGTATCCATCGTCCTCGTGGCGGGAGCTATCCTTTCGGAAAGCCAGATCGCAGACCTCACTTCCATCCGGATACCTCCCACATCAGTATGCCCCCCGCGACGGCGGCGTTGAGGGACTCCGTCCCCTGCGCCATCGGGATACGGACAGCTTCGTCGCACGCCGCGACGGTTTCGCCGTCGAGCCCGTTGCCCTCGTTGCCGATCAGAAGCAGCAGCTTATCCGCGAAGCCGACGCTTCCGAGCGAAACGGCGTCCGCGTTCAGCGCGGCGGCGTAAGCTTTGAAGCCCGCTCCGCGCATTTCGCGCACGAAGCCGCGAAGGTCGGCGACCGACACCACGGGAAGTCTGAACGTCGCGCCCATCGCGCCGCGCAGCGCCTTGACGGAATAAACGTCGGCGCAGTCGGCGGAAAGGACGACGCCGTCGAAGCCGAACGCGGACGCGCTTCTGATGAGCGCGCCGACGTTGCCGGGCTCCTGCACCCGCTCGAGGCAGAGGTATCTGCGGCCGTCTTTCGGCAAACCCGAAGATTTATACGCAAAAACCGCCGTAATGTCCTGCGGCGTTTTGCTTTCTGTTATTTTGTTCATTATCGGCTGCGTCACCGCGTAGACGGTGCCGCTGACCGACGGAAAAAGCGCCTCGTACGCGCCGAGCGCGTCCTTGAGCACGAACAGCTCGAGCAGTTCGCAGCCGCCCGCAAGCGCCTCTTCCACGAGCTTTCTGCCCTCTGCGACGAAGGCGCGGGCTTCGTCCCTTGCCTTCTTCGACGATGACAGCTTAGCGATGGATTTGACCGCCTCGTTGCCCGGGGCGGTCACGGTCAGAAGCTTCTTCAACCGTTTCACCCCGCTGATTCGCGACGTTCTTTTCTGTGCTGAAAAATGCCGAAAAGGCTTCGAAATTACTTCGAAACCTTTTCAATCAGCGCGGAAAAGCCTTCTTTATCGCTTATGGCCATTTCGGAAAGCATCTTTCTGTTCAGCTCGACGCCGGCCTTCTTGAGATTGTTCATAAACGTGGAATAATTGGTGCCGTTCGCTCTGCAGGCGGCGGAAATACGCGCGATCCAAAGCTGACGGAAATTGCGCTTCTTCTGCTTTCTGCCTATATATGCGTAAACGAGTGACTTTGTGACTGCCTGATTAGCTGTTTTGAAAAGCTTGGATTTCGCGCCTCTGTAACCCTTCGCGAGCTTCAGGATCTTTCTCCTTCTTTTTCTGGTGGTTACTGCGCCCTTAACTCTTGCCATTGTAAACTCTCCTTTATTGTTCGGCGGTTACGCCTTTGTTTCTTATTTGTAAGGCATCATTTTTCTGAGGTTGGCTTCGTTCGCGGGTGTCGCGATCGTGGGCTTCCTCAGGTTTCTCTTCCTCTTGGTCGACTTCTTGTTCAGAATGTGCGACTTGTAGGCGTGGAACATCTTGACCTTACCGTTCTTCGTAACCTTAAAGCGTTTCGCCGCTCCTCTGTGCGTCTTGATCTTAGGCATGGTAATTCTCCTTTATGTTAGTTTTGTTCTGACTCCTGTGGTTTCTTTGCCTTTTCGGGCTTGACGGGCTTGGGGGTAAGGAACATCATCATGTTGCGCCCCTCGAGCTTCGGCGCGCGGTCGACCGACGCCAGCTCGGAAAGGTTCGCAGCGAAGCGTTCCATACGCTCCTGCCCCAGCGCGGTATGCGCCATCTCGCGGCCGCGGAAGCGGATCGAGACCTTGAGCTTGTTTCCGGCGGAGAGGAACTTCTTCGCCTGATTGAGCTTGGTGTCGAAATCGTGCACGTCGATGTTGTACGACAGACGGATCTCTTTCAACTCGATGGTCTTCTGGTTCTTGCGCTGATCCTTTTCTTTTTTGGCCTGCTCGAACTTATACTTGCCGTAGTTCATAATGCGGCAGACGGGCGGAGCCGCGTTCGGGGCGATCATAACGAGATCGAGCCCTTTGCCGACCGCGATATCCAGGGCCTCCCTGCTCGACATGATGCCGAGCTGCGTTCCGTCGGAATCGACAACGCGGAGTTCAGCCGCTCTTATCTGCTCGTTCAAAAGCATCTCCTTTGCGATATCAAACACCTCCAGTATAAAACAAACCTTGCGCAAAACAGCCGTCTGCACAAGGTCCATCTCTGATATGGTCCGTATGGCCGCCGCGAATCGTGTCACGGCCGGCGAGAACTTCCGGCGGTTCTGCTTTCCGGAACGGTCGCCCGTTCCTTTACCCGACTATTATATCATCCGTTTCGGTTTTGTCAAGCGTTTTTTGAAAATATTTTCTCATCTGAGACCGACGGCTCTGCGGAGTATCGCGAGCGCGTCGGCTATCGTAAGCTCATTGTACTCCTCTTCTCCTTCGTCGCAGGCGTAAGACGCCACGAGGCGCCCGATGAAATCAGGATTCTCCGGGTTGCGTATCCAGCAGACGTTGAGATAAGGATCCTCGACCACGTCTTCGCCGGTAATGTTTTTCGGCAGGTCGTATTCAAACACGTACATACGCAACGCAAGCAGTGCGTCGGAAACCGTCACTTCCCCGTCGTCGTCCACGTCGCACGGGAGGAAGGTTCTTATGCGCTGTACGCCTCTCGACGTCCAGTAACACCGGTGCTCCCATATAGCAACCTTAATATCCGCAACACCTTTTGACTTTGCCTCGATTTCAGCCGAATACATATAACCCGGCATATACGGCGACACCTCGGAAGTTACATATACGTCCTTTTCCGAAAAATCGTAATCAAGATACACTTCGTACTTATCATACCAGTCGGAGCAGGCATCCTCATCTTCCATCGGATCAGTGTCGTAATCCGATGGCCACTTTTGCTTGTGAGCAGACGTGAAATCAACGACGTCGGATCGAGTTGATCTCCAAAGCGTAAAGATAGCAACGTGCCCCTCAACTCTCGTGAAAGAAAAATCCATAGGGTTCCAAGACGTAGGCAAAACCATCGGATTATTTATTCTCAATTCAATACTGTCACCTATCGGAAGATAAATGATATCACGTTCAGACTCAAAAGAAATCTTCGGATAATCATTATTGACCGCAGCGACATGTGCGGGAGCCAAAAACAGCAGAACCACCACTATTATCGAGGTTATAATCAGGCCGATACTTTTTCTCACTTCACTCAACCTCCTCTATCCATTAGGTATCATCAAGAAAAAACGACGGGATAATCATAGTATAACTCAGGCGGAACTGAAGTAAATACATATGTTGGTGAAATAGCGGCCTCAAGAACAAATAATACAACAAAAATAGAAACCGTCATTAATACCTTTTTTTATCATAATAGTCCGCGCCCCTTATTCCATCTTTTTATTCATAAAATATCATAACATAACAAAATATGATATGTCAAATATTATTTTGGTTTATTAGCATAGTTTAATCTTAAGTGTCTTTTAGACAATAAAAGGAATTACTACCACCCATATGCCCGCATCTGTTTTTTTATCAAACCACTTGACGAAATATACGCGCGGAGTTATAATATATATCGTATATAGGCGGCTGACCGCCGAATAAAGAAAAGCAATACCAAAATATCATAAAGGGAGATGTTACAATGGGACTTATTAAAGCGGGCCTCGGCGCCCTGGGCGGAGTTCTCGCCGATCAGTGGAAGGAATTCTTCTACTGCGAAGCTCTGCCGGAGAACGTCCTCGTCACCAAGGGACAGAAGGTCGTCAACGGCAAGCGCAGCAGCAACACCAAAGGCAGCGACAACATCATTTCCAACGGCTCGAAGATTGCCGTCAACGAGGGTCAGTTCATGATCATCGTCGATCAGGGCAAGGTCGTTGAGTTCTCCGGCGAGCCCGGCGAATTCATCTACGACTCCTCCACCGAGCCCAGCCTCTTCGCCGGCAAGTTCGGAACCTCGCTGAAGGAGACCTTCAAGCTCATCGGCAAGCGTTTCGCCATGGGCGGCGACACCGGCCACGACCAGCGCATCTACTTCTTCAACACGAAGGAGATCATGGGCAACAAGTTCGGCACTCCGAACCCCATCATGTTCGACGTCGTCAACAAGGACATCAACATGAGAAGGACCGTTCAGGTCAGATGCAACGGCGTGTATTCCTACACGATCACCAACCCGCTCGTCTTCTACTCCAGAGTCTGCGGCAACGTTGAGAGCGACTACACCAGAGACCGCATCGACCAGCAGCTGAAGACCGAGTTCATCGACGCGCTGACTCCGGCGCTCGCCTCGATGTCCGACCTCGGACTGCGTCCGGCGCAGCTCCCCGCGAAGTCGGTCGAGCTGAAGACCGCGATGAACCAGGCGCTCCAGAACGAATGGGTGGACGCCCGCGGCATCACGGTTGAAAAGATCGCGCTGAATCCGATTACCCTCACCGAAGAGGATATGAAGAAGATCAACGAGATGGAAGACGCCGCGACCATGGGCTCCAACGCCTTCATGATGGCCGGACGTATGACTAACGCCACCGCTACCGCGATGGAGAACGCCGCGAACAACCCGAACGGCGCCTTCACCGGCTTCCTCGGCATGAACATGGCGGGCGGCGCCGGCGGAAACGGCGGCGGATTCGCCGCGGCTCAGAACTTCTATGCCGCCGGCGTTCAGCAGCAGCAACAGCAGATGGCTCAGCAGCAGGCGCAGCAGGCCGCGGACGCGTGGAAGTGCGAGTGCGGCGCGGAGAACACCGCGAAGTTCTGCTCGAACTGCGGCAAGCCGAAGCCGGCTCCCGTCCAGGGCTGGACCTGCGAATGCGGCGCCGTCAATCAGGGCAAGTTCTGCGCCGAGTGCGGCAAGCCGAAGCCGGCCGGAGCGAAGCTCTATAAGTGCGACAAGTGCGGCTGGACCCCCGCGGATCCGGAGCATCCGCCGAAGTTCTGCCCCGAGTGCGGCGATATCTTCGACGACAAAGACGCGCAGTAATAAACAGCGCGCAAACGCGAACATATCAAAAGGAGCGTTCCCGACCGGGAGCGCTCCTTTCTTAATATAATGATAGTTAAAACAGCCCGACGGAAATCTCCGCCGGGCTGTTCCGTTTGCGCTTCCGCAATGATTATTCGTACAGCTCCTTGAGCTTGAGGAGGTGCTGATACTTCTTCGCGGCGTTTTCCTTCGCCTTGTTGAAGAGCTCTTCCGCTCTCTCGGGCGACGCCTGCATGAGGCGGGTGTATCTGGTCTCGTTCTTGATGAACTCGATGTAGTCCGCGGTCGGCTCCTTGCTGTCCAGCGTGAAGGGGTTCTTGCCCTCCGCCTTCAGCGCGGGGTTGAAGCGGAACATCTGCCAGTAACCGGCCTCGACGGCCTTCTTCATCTCGGACTGGCTGTTGGTCATGCCGCCCTTGACGCCGTGCATTTCGCAGGGCGAGTAGCCGATGATGAGGGACGGACCCGGATAGGCTTCCGCTTCCTGCAGCGCCTTAATGGTCTGGTTCATGTCGGCGCCCATCGCGATCTGCGCGACGTAGACGTAGCCGTAGGACATCGCGATCTGCGCGAGGTCCTTCTTGCCGATCGCCTTGCCGGCCGCGGCAAACTGCGCCACCTGACCGATCTGGCTGGCCTTGGAGGCCTGACCGCCGGTGTTGGAGTAGACTTCGGTATCGAAGACCATGACGTTCACGTCTTCGCCGGAGGCGAGAACGTGGTCGAGGCCGCCGAAGCCGATGTCGTAAGCCCAGCCGTCGCCGCCGAAGATCCATACGGACTTCTTGGAGAGGTAATCCTTCTCGGCGAGGATCTTCCTGCCGAGCTCGCAGTCGCACTTCTCGAGCATTTCGACGAGCGCCTTCGCGGCGGCGTCGTTGGCCTTGCCGTCGTTGACGGTCTCGAGGTAGCGGTCGATGACCGCTTTCTTATCGGCGTCTTCGACCTTCTCGGCGAGCTCCTTGACGTAGCCGATGAGGCGCAGTCTGATGGTCTTCTGGCCGAGGTACATTCCGAGGCCGTGCTCGGCGTTGTCTTCGAAGAGGCTGTTCGCCCACGCCGGTCCCCTGCCGCTGTCGCGGTTGACGGTGTAAGGCGTGGCGGGCGCGGAGCCGCCCCAGATGGAGGAGCAGCCGGTCGCGTTGGAGATATACATTCTCTCACCGAAAAGCTGGGTGATGAGGCGCGCGTAGGAGGTTTCGGCGCAGCCGGCGCAGGAGCCGGAGAACTCAAGCAGCGGCTGATTGAACTGGCTGCCTTTGACGGTCGTGTCGGCGAAGGGGGTCTCCTTCTTCGTCACGTTCGCGACGGCGTAGTCGAACGCAGCCTGCTGTTCCTTCTGGCTCTCCTGCGGGACCATCTTAAGCGCTTTTTCCTTCGCGGGGCAGATGTTGACGCAGAGTCCGCAGCCCATGCAGTCGAGCGGGCTGACGCTCATGGTGAAGACGTAGTCCTCGCAGCCCTTGCCCTTCATCTGCGCGGTCTTCGTGGAGGCGGGAGCCGCGGCGGCTTCCTCCTTGCTCATCGCGAAGGGGCGGATGGTGGCGTGCGGACAGACGTAGGCGCACTGGTTGCACTGCAGGCAGTTCTCGGGGATCCACTCGGGGACGTCCACCGCAACGCCGCGCTTCTCGTAAGCGGCGGCTCCCTGCGGGAAGGTGCCGTCGACGTGAGGCACGAACTTGGATACCGGCAGGCTGTCGCCGTTCATCTTGGAGACCGGAACGACGATGTCCTTGACGAACTTGACCAGCTCGGGGCGCTTGCCTTCGATGGCGACTTCCTGCGGCTTGACCTCGATGGTCTTCCAGCTCTCGGGAACGTCGACCTTGACGATGGCGTCGACGCCGGCGTCGATGGCCTTATAGTTCATTTCGACGACCGCTTCGCCCTTCTTCATATAGGACTTCTTGGCCGCTTCCTTCATGAAGGTGACCGCCTCGTCGATGGGCATGATGTTCGCGAGCGCGAAGAACGCGGACTGCAGGATCGTGTTGGTGCGCTTGCCCATACCGATCTCTCTCGCCTTGTCGATGGCGTTGACGGTGTAGAAGTGGATGCCGTTCTCGGCGATGTAGCGCTTCGCCTCGGCGGGCAGATGCGTTTCGATCTCTTCGGGAGTCCACTGGCAGTTCAGCAGGAAGATTCCGCCGGGCTTGACGTCGTTGACGATCTTGTAGCCCTTGATCATGTAGGACGGGTTGTGGCAGGCGACGAAGTTCGCCTTAGTGATGTAGTAAGGAGACTTGATGGGGCTGTCGCCGAAACGCAGGTGCGAGATCGTGACGCCGCCGGTCTTCTTGGAGTCGTACTGGAAGTACGCCTGGATGTATTTATCGGTGTGGTCGCCGATGATCTTGATGGAGTTCTTGTTCGCGCCGACGGTGCCGTCGCCGCCGAGGCCCCAGAACTTGCAGGAGATAGTGCCGGGCGCGGCGGTGTCGGGCGCAGGCTTCTCCTCGAGGGAGAGGCCGGTCACGTCGTCGACGATGCCGACGGTGAAGCTGTGCTTCGGCTTGTCGGCCTTGAGGTTCTCATATACAGCGAAGACGCTGGACGGAGGAGTATCCTTCGAGCCGAGGCCGTAGCGGCCGCCGACGACCTTGCCGGTGTAGCCGTTCATGTTAAGCGCGGCTACGACGTCGAGGTAAAGCGGCTCGCCGAGGGAGCCGGGCTCCTTCGTGCGGTCCATGACGGCGATCGCCTTGACGGTCTTCGGGATGGCGGCGAAGAACTTGTCCGCGACGAAGGGTCTGTAAAGGCGGACCTTCACGAGGCCAACCTTCTCGCCCTGCGCGAGCATATAGTCGATGACTTCTTCGGCGACGTCGCAGAAGGAGCCCATCGCGACGATGACTCTCTCCGCGTCCGGAGCGCCGTAGTAGTTGAAGAGCTTATAGTCGGTGCCGATCTTGGCGTTGACCTTGTTCATATACTCCTCGACGACGGCGGGGAGCTCCTGATAATACTTGTTGCACGCCTCTCTGTGCTGGAAGAAGATGTCGCCGTTTTCGGCGGAGCCGCGGAGCACGGGGTGCTCGGGGTTGATAGAGCGGGCGCGGAACTCCGCAATCGCATCCTTATCAATCATCTCTTCGAGGTCGGCGTAATCCCAGACTTCGATCTTCTGGATCTCGTGGGAGGTGCGGAAACCGTCAAAGAAGTTGATGAACGGCACTCTGCCCTTGATGGTGGAAAGGTGCGCAACGGCGCCGAGGTCCATGACCTCCTGCGGGTTGCTCTCGGCGAGCATCGCGTAGCCGGTCTGGCGGCAGGCGTAGATGTCGGAGTGGTCGCCGAAGATGTTCAGCGCGTGAGAAGCGACGCAGCGCGCGGAAACGTGGATAACGTTCGGCAGCAGCTCGCCCGCGATCTTATACATATTCGGGATCATGAGCAGAAGTCCCTGCGAAGCGGTGTAGGTCGTGGTGAGCGCGCCCGCCGCGAGGCTTCCGTGAACCGTACCGGCGGCGCCGGCTTCGGACTGCATCTCCATAACCTTGACCTTGTCGCCGAAGATGTTCTTCAGCCCGCCGGCCGACCAGGAATCAGTCAGCTCCGCCATAACGCTCGAGGGCGTTATCGGGTAGATCGCGGCTACTTCCGTGAACGCGTAACTGACGTGCGCGGCCGCGGTGTTGCCGTCCATGGATTTTCTTTGTCTTGCCATTTTTCTTCCTCCGTTTTTGATTAAAGTAGTGTGCTAAACATACAAAAAGTATTTTAGCACTCTTTCTTCTCCGTGTAAATGCTTTTTGTAAAAAATCCGGGAAAATATTTTCCTGTTAAAAAGTCGCGGCGTTTTTTGTGTTTTTTACACAAAAGTATTTACTTTTTTTAGTCCCCGTGATATTATTTGTATAGATATCAAGTTCTGAAAGGAGTGTGAATCGCAGCGCGGGCGTACTGACGCCGTTCGCTGTTGAACAGAGGCGCCCACACAGACCCGCCGTGCGTCAAAGCGTGCGGCCGCCGCGGCTTTGCCGGAGTCTGGGGTATCCCGCCGCCTTTCGCGACAGGCGTGCGTGCGGACCGTCGCTGTTATCGCCGTTGCCCCGTTCGGAAACGGGGACCGGCCAATCCGACGGGAGCTTCCCGCCGGGATTCTCACTTGCGCATTTTATTATCCAAAAGAAAGGAAGGCAGTTTTATGTTTAAGAAAACACTCGCAACGATCCTCTCGCTGGTGTTCGCGTTTTCGGCGTTCGGCGTCGCGACGCTGTTCGGCGGAGTGATCACCGCAGGCGCGGTGTATTATGACTATTACAATTACATCAAGCTCCCCGGCTGGAGCGAGTTCACCTCGCAGGATCTGACCGAGATCTACAATCCCGGGCTGTCGCTCTCACAGGGCGACGTGCCCTCCTACGCTCCGGCGAACGTCGATAAGGTAACGAAAATCGACGTCATCAACAGCAAGCCCGGCGATTATCCCGGTCACATAACGATCGGTTCCTTCGTCACGCTCAACATCGGCGAGATAAACCCCGACAACAACCCCATCAACCTCCAGTGGTGCGCGAAAAAGGCTCCTTCAAGCGGCGCTACTTTCGCCGGAGGACGCGATTTCTCCGACGATACCGGCTTCTGCTTCTGGGTCGCCCACAACGGCGAGGGAGAATGGATCGGCAATGTCAAGATCAATCTGTTCTGCCTGCCGTACGCCGGCCCGACCTCTTATTACACCGGCGACGACCCGGATATGGAGGACGCGATGAACGGCTTCTGCTTCGAAGCGAGCAAAACTCCCGACGCGGACGGCTACCTCTACTTCGATTTCAAAACCGACTTCGAGCAGATCGACTGGTTCTGGAAGCATGACGACGGAAAGAACTACTCCGTTTTCAGCGGCAACGGCAAGCGTCCGCTCCCCTATAATGCGCTTCCCCACATAAACGCGATTTCCATCACCATCGGCTCCGCTTCCGACGGCGACGTTTATTACATTGGCGACTTCTGCGCCTACAGAGACTCCCGCATTCATCCGGACGAGCTCGCCGAAGCGATCGACGCTTTTGACGCGCTCGATCCCGAGGCTTACACCGAGGAAAGCTACGCCGACGCGACCGAGGTCTATCTCCGCGCTTATGAAATGCTTCTCGACGAGAACCTTCAGACCGCCTACACGCAGCGCGAGGTCGACGCGATGGCGCGCGAGCTTTTCGACGCGATAAACACGATGCTGCCGATGTTCCCCGGCAGAGCCCCCGTAGAACTCAACGGCTTCGGCGTCTGGACCGACGAAGACCTCGAGGCGATATCCGACGGCGGCGTCTCGCTCGATCCCGTCGTGTTCGCCGAGGAAGGCGTCGGCCCCGATGATTACACTCTCGAAATAATAGCGAACGGCGACAGCACTTACGCCGAACCCTACTACGGCTGGAGCTGCTTTAAGAGCACCGTCGAAGAGGACGGCGAGGAAGTTGCGGTCAAGAACCCCTTCGGCGCCGACCTGAGCGACACCAACGGCATCCGCTTCTGGCTGAAGAATCCGGACGAGCTCGTTCCCTCATCGATGCAGATTATCGTCGGTACCGCCGGCGAAGCCGAATTCGCGGTCGAGGACTGGGGCATATCCCGTCCGATGGAAGCGGGACGGAGCGGATACGTTTCCGCGTCCTGGAGCAGCTTCTACGAAACCACCGACACCGGCTCCGAGATCTTCGATTACCTCGACAGGCTCGACTATTTCGGCATTCAGTTCGAGGATCTGCGTCAGGTGTTCTACTTTGTTTCCGACCTGCACGCCTTCAACTGGAGCCTGCAGAACGCCGATATGAACGAGCTGATTTCCGTCTTCAACAAGACGCGCGCGTACGTCGATACCCTCAACGAGGCCGACTATACTCCGCGCTCCTGGGAAAAGCTTCAGATCGCCCTCAGCAACGCCGAGGCGCTGTTTGACCGCTACGGCGTAACGCAGGACGAAGTCGACGCCGCGGTCGAAGAGATCAATTACAGAGTAAACAAGCTCTTCCTGATCGGCCCCGGCGCTACTCTCGATGAACTCAACTATCTCTACTCGCTGATCAGCTGCGCAAAGAACTACTGGCGCGGCAACTACGTCGCAACGTCGTATAACGCCCTTAAGTCCGTTATTGACGTCGCCGAAGAAGCAGTCGAGGACAACATCACCTCCGAAGACTGTCAGCGCATCTGCGCCGACCTTGAAAACGCCATTGCCGGACTTATTCCGATTACCCACAGCGGAGCTATCGAAAAAGGCTTCTTCAGTTTTGAAGACTACTCCGGCCGCGATCTTTCCAAAGCGAGCGGCGACCGTACTCCGAACGTCAGATACACCCTCGTGAAGAAAAAGGACGCTCCGATCCTTCCCGAAGGCTACGATCAGGCGCTGCTGATGGAGTCCCTTGTGGATATGTCCTCCGGCGAGGGCGACGAGCACGGTGTGCTCCAGTTCAAGTCCATGTACCGCAACGGCGCCGGCAGCCCGATATTCATCGAGCCCTACAGCGGCGATAAGCTCGTCGGGGATCTGACCGGTTCGGACGGCTTCCTCGTCTGGGTAGGCGTCAACGACGTCAGCCTTGTCTCCGGCGGCACATTCCGCGTCGGTATGTCCTGCTGCGACATAAACCCGCTGTTCGAAATGCACGCGATAGATATCCCGCTCCCGCCCACCGGCAGCGGCTGGATCTACATCCCGTGGAACTACTTCGACCACTATGACGACTGGACCCACGGCGAACCGATACGCCTCCACGAGATCCGCTTCTACATCTTCCGCTTCGACGGACAGATCAAGCAGGGGCTCCAGGTCTACATCACCGGTATGCAGGCGTACACCGGGACCGCGCGTACGACCAACGTTCAGCCCGCCTTCTCCAACCTCGTCAACGGCCAGACCGTCGACGTCTCCGAGGGAGACTTCGTGCCGATGTGGAACCTCGGCAACGCGATGCTCGACGGCAAGTATTTCACCTACGGCGACGGCATATCGGAAAACGGCGAGCACACCATCAAGCTGATCAACGGCGACAAGGTCACCGAGGTCAACTTCACCGTAACCGGCGGCGAAACGGTTTATGAAAGACCGATCGTTTACGGCGTAGCCAACGGCGGCGAATATGACGCAGCCGTCACGCTGACCTGGAACGTCGGCACGGCAACGCTCAACGGCGAACCGATCGAGCAGAGTACCGTAGTCAGCGCGCCCGGTGAATACACAGTCACGGTCGTCAACGGCGATAAGGAAACGACCGTCTCCTTCACCATCAAAGGCGAAACGCCTCCCGCGGTCAAGAAGGGCGATATGGACAAGGACGGCGAGATCACCGTCAACGACGCGCTGAAGGCGCTGCGTATCGCCGCGAAACTGGCTGCGGCGTCCGATGAGGATATGCTGATCGGCGACACCGACGGCGACGGCGATATCACCGTCAACGACGCGCTGAAGATCCTCCGTGTCGCCGCGAAACTCGCGGACGAAAGCAGCCTCGGATGAGACTGTCCGCCGAATAATTATTAACAAATGATCCGCGCTTCCGATCGGAAACGCGGATCATTTTTAACCGTTATACGCGCTTATTCAACAAGCGCCGCTGCTTAACCCTCCGGTCAGTCTTCGGGATAACCGTCCGGGTTGTTTTTCTGCCAGTTCCACGCGTCGCGGCACATATCGACGAGGTCCTTTTCCGCGTGCCAGCCGAGTTCCTTTTCAGCGAGCGCGGGGTCGGCGTAACACTCTGCGATGTCGCCGGGACGGCGTTCAACTATGTCGTACGGAATCTCGAGACCGTTCGCCTTCTCGAAAGCCTTTACCGCGTCGAGAACGCTGTATCCCCTTCCGGTACCGAGGTTGTAGGTATAAATGCCGTTTGCGGAAAGCTTTTTCAGCGCCGCGATGTGTCCCTTGGCGAGATCGACGACGTGGATGTAATCGCGAACGCCCGTGCCGTCCGGAGTCGGGTAGTCGTTTCCGAAAACGCGCAGGCGCTTCAGCTTGCCGGCCGCGACCTGCGAGATGTACGGCATAAGGTTATTCGGTATGCCGGCGGGGTCTTCGCCTATCCTGCCGCTTTCGTGCGCTCCGACCGGGTTGAAGTAACGCAGCAGCACGATGCTCCAGCTGTCGTCCGAACGGTAAAGATCGCGGAGGATATCCTCTATCATCAGCTTCGTTCTTCCGTAGGGGTTGGTGACGGAAAGCGGAAAATCCTCCGTTATCGGCACCGACGCGGGATCGCCGTACACCGTCGCGGAGGACGAGAAAACAAGGCGCTTCGCGTCGTATTTGCGCATCATCTCAAGCAGGTTTATCGTGCCGACGATGTTGTTGTGGTAGTACTCAAGCGGCTTGGCGACGGACTCGCCCACCGCCTTCAGGCCGGCGAAGTGGATAACGCCTTCCGGGCGCTCGTCGGCAAAGACTTTCTCAAGCGCTTCGCGGTCGAGCAGGTCGACTTTGCGGAAGGAGAAATCCCTTCCCGTTATCTCTTTTACGCGCTCCAGCGCCGCAGACTTCGAGTTGGCGAGGTTGTCGACGACTACGACGTCGTGACCGGCGTTAAGTAGTTCAACACAGGTGTGACTGCCTATGTAGCCGGCGCCGCCGGTGATGAGAAGCTTCATACAAACGCATCCTTTCGATGTTTATTATTTGCCGAATCTATCGAGATATTTCTCCTGCCTTGCGAGAACGAAAAGGTACTGCTGCGCGACTCCCGCGTAGCCGCCGAAATGCCCGCGAACGTCGATCGAACCGTCGTACAGCACGCGCACGACACGCTTCATCCAGACGTCCATCGGGAAGGAGTCGAGACGCCCGAGTCCGTATAGCATAACGCAGGCGGCGACTTTATCGCCGACGCCGGTAACGCCCTTCAGCGCGAGCATACACGTTTCCTCGTCCGCGGCCGCCGCGGCGGAGAGGTCAAGCTCGCCGGACGCGACCTTCCGCGCCGCTTCGATTATGTAGCGCGCGCGGTATCCGCAGCGCAGCGGCGCGAGGTCTTCCTCGCTCAGTGAGGCGAGCTTTTCAGCCGACGGGAACGAGCTTATACCGTCGCCGAGCGGCGTGCCGAAGCAGCCGCAGAGCGTTTCTACTATGTTTTTTATGCGCGGGACATTGTTGTTCTGCGAAATAATGAACGAGATGAGCGCCTCGAATGGCTCCTGCTTCAGTATGCGGAGGCCGCGGCAGGTGTTCATCGCCTCCGCGACATAGGGATCGGCGGAGATAACGCGTTCGATCTCCGCGTAGTCGCGGTCGAGGTCAAAGTATGACGTTACCGCGGCGGCAAGCAGGCCGGTATCGCAGTCTGCCGAAAAAAACAGTCCGCCGGCGCGTTCGGCAACGGTTATCAGCTTGTCTCCGACCGCGGCGCGGAACCCGTCTCCGTAAGGACGCCAGCGGAACGCCTGCCCGCAATCCAGCGTCAACGGAAGGTTGATCCCGCACGAGCCGCAGTATATTCCGTTGTTTTCTTTTCGGAACTCCATCTTCTCGCCCCAACGTCCGTTATATCTGCTGTTATTTTATCATAAAAAGCTGCTCCGTTCAATACGTCTTTTGAAAAAATATTTCCCCCGGATTTTTTTCGTTTACACTTGATATCACAAAACGTATCTGATATAATGCAATATGTATAGGTAGGATTATGCCCTGCCGGATTCGGAGATAGGTATGTTCAAGAAAGCGATGATAGTTATATTGACGCTGGCGCTGCTTCTCGCGGCTTCCGGCTGCTCGCTATATGAAGGCGAGATAAGCGACCTGTTCCAGCCTCCCCGTTTGGGCGAGGAGCAGCAGGCGCTGCTTGACGCGCTCAAATCCGTTATCGGAGCGGAATATACGCTGAAGCATCCGCACACCGGCTCGATACGTTCCTCCGTCATCTTTGCGGATATGGACGGAGACGGCTCCGATGAAGCGGCGGTCTTCTGCCTGCTCGGCGGAATGACTACGGTCCAGCTCCACTTTTTCGACAGCGTTGACGACGAATGGAGGCAGATCACGGAAATCAACGCCGACTGCTCCGAGATATACCGCTGCGAGCTCGCCGACATCGACGGCGACGGCGCCTTCGAACTGGCGGTCGGCTGGGACATTTCGCTGGGAGAATCCCCGCGATCTGCGGAAGCATCCGTTAAAGGTCTGAGTATTTACGGCTTCTCCGAGGACGGGTATAAGCAACTCTTCTCCGCGCCTTATTCGTATATGCTGAAGGTAAACCTCAACTCCGACGCCGCGGACGAGATCGCGGTCATTTCCACGAGCGGCGATCCCGACGTCGAGGGCGAGACGCCCAAGACCACCTTCACGGTCATCGAAAGCAGTAACGGCGCGATCGTTGCGGAAAAATCGGCAGAGCTTTACAGCGGAGTCTCGTCCTACGTCAGCATGCTCAGCGGCAAAATCGGCGAAGGCAGTCCCGCCGTCTTCCTCGACGCGAGGCTCAACAGCGGCGAGTACGTGACACAGGTCATACAGTACAGCGGCGATTCGCTCGACCTGCTCTTCCCCGCCCTTAGCGACAATCCGACGCTCCGCGCCAACGCCGTATACTGTATGGATATCGATCAGGATACCATAGTCGAATTCCCCATATGCTCCCCGCTCCCGGATTATGACGCCGACTCGCCCACCGTCCGTTACAGGACCGACTGGTGTACGGTGGAAAACGGTATCTTCACAACGGACGTCAGCTCGATAGTCAGCCTTTCATACGGCTTCTATATCAAAGTGCTCGAAGAAAACCGCAATACCCTGACGGTAGAGGTCAATCCCGAAGACGCGCTCTATACGGTCCGCAGCGCGAACGGCAGCCTGACCGGCGATCCGATCTTTTACATAAAGCGTTTCGCAGAAGAGGACGGCGCCGAAGCGGCCTCCGAGGGATACACAATACTTTTCAGGACCGGCGGCTATATAATAACCGCGAAAACCGCCGCGGAGTCCTTCAACGGGCGCAAGCTCGATATTGACGAAATCACCAGGATAGTCCTGCCGCTTTCAACCGGTTGATAAACACGCGTTTAACAAACCTGCATTCACATCACACAGGAGGCAAACATGAAAAACATACTCGTTCTTGAAGACGAAGCTACGATACGCGACTTTATAGTCATAAACCTGAAACGCGCGGGCTACGACATCGTCGAGGCCTCGACCGGCGAGGAGGCGCTGAGCATCATCGAAAGCAAGCCCTCCGGATTCGCGCTATACCTTCTCGACATAAACCTTCCCGGCATCGACGGCTTCGCCGTCTGCCGCAGCATAAGGGAGCGCTCCACGGACTCCGGGGTCATCATGCTCTCGGCGCGTTCGCAGGAGATTGACCGCGTCAGCGGACTGATGCTCGGCGCGGACGACTACATCACTAAACCCTTCTCCCCCTCCGAGCTCGTGGCGCGCGTCGATGCGCTTTACCGCAGAGTAAGCGGAAAATTCGAACGCTCCGAACGCGCGGGAGAAGATTTCAAATGCGGGCGTTTCAGACTGATAGGACTGACGCGCACGCTCATCAAAAACGACGAGCGGATCGAGCTGACGCAGGTTGAGTATCTTATGCTCAAACTCTTCTTTGAGAATCCGGACGTGGCGATCAGCCGTGAAACCATTTCCGATACCGTTTGGGGTGACGGATACCACAGCGACCTTAAGGTCGTCGACGTCAACATACGCAGACTTCGCATGAAGGTGGAGGACGATCCCTCCGATCCGAGAACGATAATCAAAGTGTGGGGGTACGGTTACAAGTGGGTTTCAAAATCCTGAAATCCGGCATAACCCGCAGATGGGTTATCAATATCTTCACTATCGTGTTCGTAACGATATGCGTGCTTATCGTCGCGGGCTCTCTTGCGGTACGCGGATACTACGTTTCATCCGCGCGGCAAACGCTTATGAACAAGGCGGAAAGCGACGGAGCGTACTTCGAGAACTTTTATACAAAGGAACCGGATCTTATCGAAAGCGTGCGCACGTACGTTGAAGACTACGCGCAGAAGGACAGGATCGAACTGATGGTCGCCAACTCCGTCGGCCGCGTGACGCTGACGTCGAGCGGCTTCGCCTCGGATACCGACTATCCGGACGACGTTATGGCCGCGCTCGCCTCCGACACCGGCAGTTTCGTCGGGAGCAACTCGTACGGCGAAAACGTCATAGCGGTTTCCCGTTCGGTCAAGGTCGGCGACAAGGTAGCCTGCGTACTGCGCTACGTTATTTCGATGCGCGGTATCCAGGGGCGCGTGCTTTCGGTAATACTGCTGCTGTCCAGCTTCGGGATACTGCTCCTGCTCGCCTGCTACTTCTCAGGCAGATACTTCGTAAAATCAATAATCAAGCCGCTTGCGACGATAACAGACACCACAAAGAAAATAGCGCAGAACGACTTTTCAGTCCGCATCGACGATAAGTACCCCGATGAGATCGGAGATCTCGCGCACGAGATAAACAACATGGCGGCCGCGCTCGGCGCGTCCGAAGCGATGAAAAACGATTTCACCTCTTCCATTTCGCACGAGCTGCTCACCCCGCTTACCGCTATTCGCGGCTGGAGCGAAACGCTTTCCGATCCTAATATGCGCAGCGACGATATGATTGAAAAGGGTATGAAGGTCATTTCGTCAGAGAGCACGCGCCTTTCCGCGATGGTCTCGGAGCTGCTCGACTTTTCACGGCTCCAGAACGGCAATATGACGCTGAATATGACCAGGCTTGACGTCATCGCCGAGCTTGAGGAAACCGTGCTGATGTTTGAAGAAAGGGCGAAGAAAAACAACATTTCGCTGGTGCTTACGGCTCCGGAGAACTGTTCTCCGGTATTCGGAGACGCCGCCAGAGTCAAGCAGGTCTTCGTCAATATCCTCGACAACGCGATCAAGTATTCATATCCGGAGGGCGGCAAGGTCGAAATAAACCTCTTCGAAAAGAAAGATCGCGTCTGTATAGTCTTCACCGATAACGGCATCGGGATCTCGCCCGAGGATCTTCCGAAGATAAAGCAGAAGTTCTTTAAGGGCGCGAGCTCGCGTCCCGGCAGCGGAATAGGCCTCGCGATAGTCGCCGACATCGTGAACCTTCACGGCGGCGAATTCGAGATCGACAGCGTTCCCGAAAAGGGTACGACTGTAATGATTGCATTCCCGATAATGCAGACGGCTCTGCAGGACGGCAAATAAAATAACACAGAGTATTTCAGAACGGAGAAACGATATGGCAAAGAAAAACAAGGTCTGCTACGCGAACGTGGGAGGTCAGGCGCTCATCGAGGGCGTTATGATGCGTTCGCCCGAAAAAACCGTTATGGCGGTCCGTCAGCCGGACGGACACGTCGTTATAGAGGACGTGCCGCTTAAAAAGCGCGGCAAGGTCTTCAAGTTCTTCTCAAAAATCCCTTTTATAAGAGGCATACTCGGCTTCCCCACTTCTATTGCGCTGGGATACAAGTCGCTTATGCGCTCCGCGGAGCTGAGCGGGCTCGAGGATATTGAGGAAACCGAAGAGCCCGGCAGATTCGAGAAGTGGCTCAACAAGATCTCCGGCGGCAATATAATGAAGCTCATAAGCGGTATCAGCATCTTCCTGAGCATTATTATATGCATAGCGGTCTTTATCCTGCTGCCCGGATTTCTCGCAAAACAGCTCGGGCTTCTCTTCTTCGGGAGCAAGGATTACCCGCATTTCGACACCTACGTCACGATAATCCACGCGGTGCTGAAGATAATCATTTTCATAGGTTATCTCGCGCTCTGCGCGGTGATGAAGGACGTGCGCCGCACGCTTATGTATCACGGTGCCGAACACAAGAGTATACACTGCCTCGAATCCGGTCAGGAACTGACCGTCGAAAACGTCAGAAAATGTTCGCGCTTCCATCCGCGCTGCTCGACGTCGTTCCTGTTCGTAATGCTGGTTTTCAGCATCGCGTTTTTCGTTATGATGCAGCTCGTCTTCCCGCACATCGTGAACTGGGATAATCTTCTGATGCGTTACCTCATAAACATCGCCTGCGTGCCGATAATCATGGGCGTCGGTTTTGAGATAATCAAGTTCCTCGGCCGTTACAACAACTGGTTCACGAAGATCCTTGCGGCGCCCGGACTCTCCATGCAGTTCTTCACCACGAAGAATCCCGACGACGCGCAGATAGAGGTCGCGATAGCGTCCCTGTGCGCCGCGCTCGGCAGAGAGGTGCCGAACTTCGACCGCTGTGAAGCAAAGAGCGAAGAAGCGGACGAAGGCGCCGAAAATAAGATTGCCGAAGCGGTCGAAAACGCCGGCACCGGCGCGGCGGAAACCGTCGAAACGGCCGCGGAGATCGCCGACGATGCCGCTGCCGAAGCGACCGCCTCGGAGGAGCGCGAAGATGCCTGACGTCAGGACGGCTTACGAGCGCGTCTGTGCGCTGCTCGACTCCCCTTTCATCGAGGCGCCGCAGTTTGAATCGAAGCTGATACTCTGCCGCTTCATCGGCGGCGAGCCGGCGGAGCTGCCGCTGAAATACGCGCTCGAGCTCTCCGAGTCCGACTTCGCTGAGGCGTGCGAAATCGCAGAAAAACGCGCGGCCGGAGAGCCGCTGCAATACCTTCTCGGGCAGTGGGAGTTTATGTCGCTGCCCTTTTTCGTAGGCAGAGGAGTCTTCATCCCCTCACCCGATACCGAGCACCTCGCGCAAGCCGGCATCGACTTCGCGAAAAGCGCCGGAAAGCGCGTGCGGCTGCTCGACCTATGCGCCGGAAGCGGCTGCGTAGGCATTTCCGTCGCGCACTATTGCAAAAACGTATACGCCGACCTCGTAGAACTTTACCCCGCCGCGTTTGACTACCTCGAACGCAATATCGAGCTTTCCGGAAATGAACGCTGCAACGCGGTGTTCGCGAACGCTCTCACCTTCACGAGCGAGGAAAAGTACGATATAATCCTGTCGAATCCGCCGTATATCACCGCCGAAGAGTACGCCGGACTGCCGCCGGACGTAGCCGCGCAGCCGGAAACCGCGCTCACCGACGGCGGCGACGGCCTGAAATACTACCGCGCGATCACAAAAAACGCCGCCGGACTGCTCCGCGAAGGCGGTATGCTCGCCTTTGAGATCGGGTTCAAGCAATACGAACCGGTCAGCGCGATGCTCTCCGGCGCCGGTTTCAGACACGTACACTGCCGCCGCGACTACGCGGGTTTGCGCCGAGTAGTATCCGGAGTGCTCTGAAAAGCGCCTGCGCCGCGTTCGCTTCCGCCGTCAGCGGCGAAGGCGGAAGCTGTCGCATTCAGTATCGTAGCATTTCGTCGCCTTTCTGCCGGTGATGCTGACGGTCACCGCTTCGCATTCGCCGCGGTTGTTATAAGCGCACCCTTCAGCGTCGCACCCGATATCCGTTGCCGGCTCGGCGTCGAACGCGTTGATCGAGTTTTTGGCGAACATCTTTCTTTCGCCGAACGACATACAGCAGGTCTCGCCGCAGTTCGTCGCCGTCTTGCCGGCCACGTCCACCTTCGGCAGGCAGCATTGCAGGTTTTCGTTATTAACGCAGGTCCTTACGCCGCATCTGAGATTTGTCATATTGTTTCCTCCCGCATTTTTGATACTATCATTATCTGCCGTTCGCGGCGCATTATACCTCTTTGGAGTGATTGTTTTGAAAGACACGCTTTGGCTTGACGACGCGAAAAGCGCGCTGGTCATAATCGACCAGACGCTGCTCCCGAACGAGGAGTATTTCGCGGAGCTGACGACTACGGACGAGATCGCCGACGCGATAAAACGTCTGCGCGTACGCGGAGCGCCCGCGATAGGAGTCGCCGCCGCCTGCGGCGCCTACCTCGCCGCGAAAAAGGCGCTGCGCGAAGGCGCCGATTTCTACCCCGCCGTGCGCGGCGATATCGCGATCCTCGCCGCTTCGCGCCCGACGGCGCATAATCTCTTCTGGGCGCTGGAGCGTATGGAAAAAGCGCTCGCGTCATCGGATTCGCCCGCCGCTTCCGTCGCCGCGATGAAGGCCGAGGCGGAGCGCGTCATCGACGAGGATATCGCCTCCTGCACCGCGATAGGCGAATACGGCGCTCCGCTTTTCACCGACGGAATGCGCGTGCTTACGCACTGCAACGCAGGACGGCTCGCCGCCGTCCGCTACGGCACCGCGCTCGCGCCGATCTACCGCGCCGCCGAAAAGGGCGTCAGGCTCAAGGTCTACGCCGACGAAACGCGTCCGCTCCTTCAGGGAGCGCGGCTGACCGCCTACGAGCTCTGCTCCGCCGGTATCGACTGCACCCTGCTCTGCGACAACATGGCCGCCGGACTGATGGCCAAAGGAGAAATCGACGCGGTTATAGTCGGCGGCGACAGAGTCGCGGCGAACGGCGATACCGCCAATAAAACGGGCACGCTCTCCGTCGCGGTCGCTGCAAAGCATTTCGGCATACCCTTTTACGTTGCCGTCCCGTATTCGACGATAGATCCGTCCTGCGCAACGGGAAATGATATAGTCATCGAACAGCGTTCGCCCGGCGAGGTCACGACGCTGTGGTACGATAAGCCGATGGCGCCCGACGGCGTAAAGGTTTATAACCCCGCCTTCGACGTCGCTCCCGGCGAGCTCATAACCGCGATAATAACCGACCGCGGACTGCTCCGCCCGCCGTATCGTTTCTAATCCGAAAGCGTGATAAATAACCATCCTCTCCGCCGTTCCGAAATCCGGAACGGCGGATTCGCTTTGCTTGATTACGCCGAAAGCCCGCGATAAAAAGCCGCTTGCGCCTCCGCCCGCGCTACCTGACCGTTCCGCAAAAAAAAGTTTCCCAAATATCACAAATCAGTAATAAAGTCACAGGACGACAAGACTGTTTTACCTTGCGATTGTATTATATATACGTATGATTATGTTCGGACACCCATAGGACGAATCATTATCTTCAGGAATCAAACTTCAAGGAGGAAACACTATGAAGAAACTGCTAAGCACGTTGCTTGCTTTCGCAATGATGCTGGCGATGTTCAGCGGGATCGTTGTTTTCAACGCGTCCGCTGACACGGAAGTGGAAATGCATATTCCCTTCATCAACCAGTACACGCTTGAGCAGGCGCAGCAAATGGGAACGAAGAACACCTGGGCCGGAGGCTCGTCCAACAGCTCCAACGGTTCCGATTACGTGTTCTCGAAAGACGACCAGGGCAGAACGGTCGTTACCGCGACCGTCGCTCCGGAGTTAAGCACGGAATGGCACGTCTCATCTCTCTACTTCTCCACCGGAACGAACGCGACGCCCTACGTCAAGAACGGACTTATCGAAGGGATCGATATCTTCGGCGACGCCGAGCTTTCCAACAAGTCCAAGATCGCGTTCAAGTGGGGCGGCGACGATAACTTCACCGCCAACTTCTCAAACGCGAACCTTATGTTCGGCAGCGGCACCGAGAGAGTCGTCATTTCTCTCCAGAGCCCGACCAAGTCGAACGGCTACTACATTTACGACTTCTCAAAGATGAAGCTCAACAACTACGATGAGAGCGGAATCGACACGATCGACAAGGCGTTTGACGGAAGAGTCAACACCCTGACCTTCGCCATGGTCTTCAGAACGCCCGGCGTACGCGTTTCGTTCTGGCTTGAAGACGTCTACGTTGTCGGCACGTCCGACACGACCGTGCTTCATCAGAAGATAAGAGAATCCAAGGAAGCCGGCGTCAGCACCACCCTCATCGCCAACGCTGAAAACGTCTATAAGAACACCGCGTCCACGCAGGACGAGGTCGACGCGCAGGTCGCGATACTCAACGCCGCGCTCAGCGTCAACAAAGCCGCGCTCATCGAGCTCTTCAACGAAGTGACCGAGCTTGACACCGCCGGCCAGTACGTTTCCGAACTGAACGCCGCCCGCGCCGTCATCAACAGCACCGAGGCGACTCAGGACGACGTCGACGCGCAGGTCGCGATCCTCACCCCCATCTATGATGCGCTCGTCGCGGCTATCCCTCCGTTTGACAGAGGCTTCACCTACACCCAGCTCCCCGGTTTCCAGGATTGGGACGACAATCTGCTCGCGCTCTATAACGAGCAGTGTGAGCTGAAAGTCAACGGCACGACGGGTACTCATGCGGAGTTCTCCACCGAACACCTCAGAGGCAAGGCGACAAAATCGCTGAAACTCGTCCAAAGCAGCACCCCGACTCCGAACGCGTGGACCGTCGGTTTCTCCACCTGCGGCAACGCCGAGGACAAGCAGGCTGCCAGCCAGCTCGGCGATGTTCTCGGCAACTACGATACGCTCAAGGATATCTTCAAGTTCGACGGTATCCGCATTGCGGTCGAGAACGCCAACGGCGACGAGCCCTCGCTCAACACCTGGGACAGCTCGAGCGAACAGAAGGTCCAGCTGAGGATCGTCGGCTCCGGCACGCGTTCCTGGGACAACGGCTCCCTGCCCTACGTCTCCTGCACGCGTTATTACCGCGCCAACGATCCTGAAATCGCCTTCAACGCCGATTATTATGACGGATACTACTACTTCTTCTTCAAGGATTTCGTCAGCGGCTGGGGCGGAAACGCTTATGAGAAATACCGCACGAGCAACTGGAAGTATTCCAACCTTTACTTCCATCTTGCCACCGGAGGCATCAACGCCGCCAACTACAACGGCGGAGCGATATACATCTCCGACATCCAGTTCTTCAACACGCCGCCGGAGCCGACTCAGGACAACCTGAAGGAACTCGTCGGCAGAGCGAACGAACTTGACGTTTACGGAACCTACTACGACGTCATCTCCGAAGCGAACCTCGTCGCTTCCAACTCAGCTTCCACCGCCGGACAGATCGAGCCCCACGTCTACAGTTTGCTCGATATAATCACCGGCCTCGAAAAGGAAGAGGACAACGCGAGGGTCGAGCTCGACAACCTCATCACGATCGCGGATAATATGGGTATGTACGATTCTTCCAACCCCAATTTCAACACCATCGTCGAGGCTGATCAGGCTCTTGCGAACTATTCGCTCACCTACGTTGATATAGCTAATTACGTCAACGTGATCAGAAGCATCCTTGCCGACGAGATCTTCGGCGACGATCTTGCTCCTCTTATGAGCGACTTCTATAACACCTGGCGCTACAACTGCGTGCCTTCGACCTACGCTGATTACGCGCGCGCCGTCAACGACGTCTGGAGCGATCCCGAGAACGTTGATGAAGAAGCTGCTTACGCCGCGGTCAGCGCCGCTGCCGCCGCGCTCGAAAAGACGAGAGTCAACGTATCCGATGAGAGCTGGTTCGCCGGCTGGACGACCGAGCAGGTACAGGAGGTCGTCGACCTCAACGCCGACAAGCTCTGCGACTCCATCGGCAACGGTCTGAACATCGAAGACCAGTGGAACGCCGGCGACTTCTCAAATAACACGACCTTCACCGCCGGAGACGGCTGGTTCGCCATGACCGCGAACGCCGCCTTCAAGAACAAGGAGATGGGTTGGAAGAATATGGACAGGAGCGGCAACAATCCGTCCAATATGACCAACGCCGGCTATCCCGCTCTCAGTTTCACTTCTATCAAGAAGTACGGCGGTATCCGACTGAAGCTCGAGGTCGAGGACGGCGCTGCCGACAGACTCCTCATAGGCATCTCCAACTGCCAGACGATGAACAAAGAGGACTATGCGCTCAACATAAAGCCCGAATACGTTGACGACGAGGGCTATATCAACATCCCCTTCACCTATTTCCAGAAGGCGTGGTGGACCGGTTCGAGATTCACGACAGAGGATCTCGACGACGTCATAGTCTTTATAGTTGAAGCTTACAACGTGACCGACGGCGCGACCGTAAAGATCTCCGACGTCAGGGCGTATTCCGAAGTGCTTGTTGACGACAATAAGGTCGACCTGTTCAACCTCATCAACGAGGCCGCCGCGCTCGATACCACCGGCAGATACGCCGCAGCGATCTCTGAGGCGAATATGGTCCTTCTCGACCCGGCCGCCGACGATGCGCAGATCGAGACAGAGGAAGACCTGCTTCTCGACGTTATCGCTTCCGCCTCCTACGAAGGCGAGGACGGCTACTACTATGACGCGGTCGCTCTCCCCTTCTTCCAGGAGTGGACGGACGCGGACTGCGAGGCTCACAACGAATGCGTCAACCAGAGCGAAGTCGCGATTTCCGACAAGTGCCTCATCGGCGACGCGTTCCAGTCCGTCGTTGCTCAGGGCTTCGGCGGCAACACCTTCACGGTCTCCAACTGCAACGCCGGCGAGGGCGCGAACTCCGCTCCCGCGATCGGCGACCCCTTTGAAGGCTTCTACACCGATTTCGAGTATTACGACGGGATCCGCATCGCGGTCACCAACAAGTACGGCCTCACCCCGGTTCTGCCGGAAAACGCGCACGTTATCTTCACCCTCTACGGCGACGGCACGGTCGCGAACGCGCCTTCCTTCACCGCGGATTATGAACTCGCGCTGATAGACCGCGACCCCGATTTCATCTACATCCGCTTCAAGGATATGTACGCCAGCTCCGGTTCGGTTGCCAGCTTCAGCGAGCTCGACCCCTCCAAGCAGGAGAACTACAGGCTCTTTACGATCAAGCTGACCGGCACTCAGATCGTAAACAAGAACAGCGAGCTCTACTTCTCCGACGTCCAGTTCTTCAGCAAAAAGCAGATACTCCCGCGTGAAGAGCTCATCCAGCTGATCGAGAACATCAAGAAGCTCGACGTTGACAACCTCTTTGAAAACGATATAATCGACGCCGAAAACCTCCGCGACAACATCAGAGCGACGCAGGAAGAGATCGACTCCATGGTCGAGTGGCTCCGCGAGATCTACGACGCTCTCGTTGACAACGGCGACTTCGATCCAAGCAACATTACCGCCACCTTCGGCGCGGTCGCGGATCCGGTCGTCAACAGAGGTGAAGGCGCCACCAAGCTGCTCATGATAGGCAACAGCTTCTCCTGGAACGCTTATGAGTACATCAACCAGATCGCAGCCTCCGCAGGCGTCAACCTCATCGTCGCGAACCTGAACTACGGCGGATGCAGCCTCCAGCAGCACGCCGATTTCATGACTAACAACAAGGCCGTTTACGGCTATCAGCGCTCCTGGGGCACCACCCTCAACGACTACACCGCAGCGCAGGCGCTCGCCGATCAGGAATGGGATTACATCAGCATCCAGCAGGTCAGCGGCAAGGCCGGCAGACCCGAAACGTATCAGCCTTATATGCACACCGTTATCGAATACATCAAGGCTCGCTGCCCGAACGCCGAGATCATCTGGCATCAGACCTGGGCTTATCAGAAGACCTCCGACCACAGCGACTTCCCGTATTTCAACAAGGATCAGGATTATATGTGGCAGTGCATCGAGTCCACCTCGAAGCAGATGTGCGCCGAAGAGGGCATCGATTATATCGTCCCGTCCGGCAAGGCGTTCCAGAACGCCCGCGCCACTTCGATAGGCGATAACCTGAACACCGACGGCTATCACGCGAACGCCATGGGCTGCTTCCTCGCCGGCCACTGCTTCTTCACCACCGTGACCGGAAGCATGCCCTCGGCGAACACCTATTGCCCCAGCGGAGTCACCAGCGACCAGCTGAGACTCCTCAAGCGCGCCGTCACCGACGCCTGCAACGAGTACGGCTACGTCACCTACCGCAAGGACGGCAAGTACATCCCGGCTCTTGAGAAGCTGACCAGAGCTTCCTCCACCGGTACGATCGACGGCATGATGATCGCCGGCAACCTGATATCCGACACCACGGACGATCTCGAATCCTTCAAGGCGATCACGTCTGACTACATCCCGGGCGCGAGCATGATGTTCACGCTCTCCGAGCACGACAAGCTCGTCTCCTCCAACGCCGCGATGGTTTACGCCAACATGCTCAGCGAATACTACACGAACGACCTCGAGCCCTCCACGCAGAAGCGCAGAGGCAACAGACACGTCAACGTTAACGGAGTCGACGTCGTCGGCGTCGCGTACGATAAGCTGACCGACGGCTTTGCCACCTACACCGACGCCACGATCGAGTGGCTCGACGCCGAGCTCGGCGCGATCGACAACGGCGATTTGCCCATATTCGTCGTAACGTCCTTCCCCGTCAACCACACGATCGGAAGCCGCGGCGCAAGCCGTATCTGCGACGTGCTCAAGAAGTACGACAACGTCGTCGTCTTCTCGGGCGGCACGCACGCCGGTATCGAAGACAACCTTATCATCCACAGCGAAGACGGCGTCACTTACGTCAACGTCGGTTCGCTCTCCGACGAAACCGCCAACGGCCTGCTCGTTGAGGTCGACGGCGGCGGCAACGTAAGGATCCGCCGCTACGACTTCATCACCGGCGCCGAGTACACCTGGTTCATCATCAACGCCAGCGGCGAAGGACTTGACGCCTACGCCGACGGCTACTATGAAGCGCCCGTCGTCAACGTCGAGAACGGCGCCTCCTTCGACCTCGCCGAGGTCGAAGCTCCTGCCATGACCTGGCTGCAGGACGGCGAGAAAGCCACCCTTGACGGCGAGCCCTGCGAATACGGCGCGCTCGTAACCGAGGCCGGCGAACACACTCTGACCGTCACCGCGGGCGACAAGGAGACCTCCGTTACCTTCACCGTCATCGACAACACGCCCGACATCGTCGTGAGCATCGAGGACGGCGCGGAGTTCGCTATCCCCGGCGAGCCCGCAAGCGTGACCTGGACTCCGGAAGAAGCTACTGCCACGCTCAACGGCGAGCCCTACACCGCCGGCACCGTGATAGATCAGATCGGCGAGTACACGCTCGTCGTCACCCTCGGCGAAAAGAGCGTTACCGTCAATTTCACGATCGTCGACAACTTCATGACGCCCGAAGTCAGCATCGAGGACGGCGCGGAATTCGATCTCTACACCGCCGAGAATCCGATTGCCGCCACCTGGACTCCCGAGGAAGCGACCGCTACGCTCAACGGCGCGGAATACGTTGCCGGCACCGAGATCACCGAAGTCGGCGAATACACTCTTATCGTCGTCAACGGCACGAAGGACGTCACCGTCAACTTCACGGTCATCGATACCAAGCCCGCCGTTAAGAGAGGCGACATGGACGGCGACGGCGAGATTTCCGTCAACGACGCGCTGCGCGCTCTGCGTATCGCCGCAAAACTCGCGGAGTCAACTCCCGAAGCGCTTGAGATCGGCGACATCGACGGAGACGGTGAGATTTCCGTCAACGACGCGCTCAAGATCCTCCGCGTCGCCGCGAAACTCGCGAGCGAAGATTCCCTTTGATCCGCTCGTCTGAACGCCGCGCGGCTTAACGCCGCACAATAGCGCCAAAGCCCCGAAGGATTTGGGCGTGCAGATAAGGGATACGCCGGTCTTAAAAAGGATCTTTTCGCGCCGGACTGCGTTGAAAGCGCTCGGAATACATACAGTATTCCATCGCGCTTTCGCCTTGTCCGACACAAAAATCTCTCTTTTTAAGATGCGGAGCAGTTTTGAACGA
>JAFZQJ010000016.1 GCA_017620395.1 Clostridia bacterium
CTTAGACGGATCCTTGCCGGAGAAAGCACCGCCGCCGTGACGGGAATATCCGCCGTAGGTGTCAACGATGATCTTTCTGCCGGTCAGACCGGAGTCGCCGACGGGTCCGCCGACCACGAAGCGGCCGGTGGGATTGATCAGGATGCGGGTCTTCTCGTCGATCAGTCCGGCGGGAATGGTCGGATAGATGACGTTTTCGATGATTCCCTTACGGAGCGTTTCGAGCGAAACGTCGGCTTTGTGCTGCGAGGAAACGACGACGGTGTCGATGCGCTGCGGCTTGCCGTCGACGTATTCGACCGTGACCTGAGTCTTTCCGTCAGGGAAGAGATAGGGCAGAGTGCCGTTCTTTCTGACGGCGGTAAGACGCTTGGCGAGCTTGTGAGCGAGGGAAATGGCGAGCGGCATAAGCTCGGGCGTTTCGTCGCAGGCGAAGCCGAACATAATGCCCTGGTCGCCGGCGCCGCCGCCGATGCTTTCGCTGTCGGCCTTGTCCTCGAGCGACTTGTCGACGCCCATGGCGATGTCGGGAGACTGCTCGTCTATGGAAGTGACGACCGCGCAGGTGTCGGCGTCGAAGCCGCACTCGCTCGTGTAGCCGATGTCGCGGAGCGCCTTTCTGACTATGCCGGGAATGTCGGCGTAAGAAGTTGTGGTGATCTCGCCCATAACGCTGACGATGCCGGTGGTCGCGGTGGTCTCGCAGGCAACGCGCGCGTTGGGGTCGTTGGCGATTATCGCGTCGAGGACGGAATCGGAGATACGGTCGCAGACCTTATCGGGATGCCCCTCGGTAACGGATTCGCTGGTGAAAAGATATCTGCTCATACTTTTTTCCTCCTGTATGTTAAAATCTAAATATGTTGTGGTTTCCATCTGAATATATTACAACATGTTGCGTTCAATGTCAAGTGAAATTGCTTAAAATATACCGGCTATTCCGTAAGAAATGCATGTGACGGCGACGCCGGCTACGAGAACGCCGAGAATAACGGCGAGAAACGCCTTTTTGAAGCGTATCCCGAGAAAGTTCGCGACGAGCGAACCGGTCCACGCGCCGGTTCCCGGCAGCGGGATAGCGACGAAAACCGCGAGTCCGAGGAACGACAGGTTTTCGCGCTTTTCCGACTTGACCTCGGCTCTGCGTTCCGCCCACAGCGCCATCTTGCGCGTGATCTTAAAACGCTTCAGCCAGCCGATGATCTTGTGGATGAAAAGCAGTATGAACGGCGCGGGTATCAGATTCCCGATAACAGCGATGCCGAAGGACTGCCAGAAGGGCAGACCCAATACGCACCCGAGAGGTATAGCTCCGCGCAGCTCGATGATCGGTATCATCGAGCAGAAGAAGACCGCGAGCTGCGGCGGGAACGTTTCGGTAAAAAATGTTTTAATCGCGTCGATCAAGTTTTCACCTCAATTATCACTCGGTTACTCCCGTTTTGTTCAGAATGAGCATAACGGGCTTGAAAAGCAGGCCGGTAACTGCGGCGTTGATGCCGAATTTGACGAGATTGAACGGGATTATCGGGAAGGGCAGCAGGGTAATCACTATCGAACGCGCCATTCCGGTGTAAATAGGCGTGAATATTATGTTCATCGGCACCATTACGGCGGTTGCGATAAGGACGGCGGCTCCGAGACCGACGATCGCGGAAACGAGCGTGCGGCGCTTTCTGTAGATTATTCCGCAGACGAAAGCCGCGGTCCCGGTAGCGACTATGTGCATGATGATACCGAGGTTGAAGCCGCTTATCACAAGCCCCTGCACCAGCGATACTACGACCGTAAGCACGATCGACCAGAGCGGCGATATCGCGAGAGAGCAGATGAAAATCATTATATCCGCGGGATCGTATTCGAGATACGGCGCCGACGGGAATATCGGTATGTGCACAAGATACACGAGTACGATCGAAATCGCCGCGAACATCGCCAGTACGGCGACGGTTTTCAGATCAATGCGCTGCTTTTTCATTTTTTGTTCCTCCACATAAAGAAATGCCCGCGTAAACCGGGGCATGACTAATAACGGAGAAAACAAATCTTTTCTCATCCGGACTTCAGACCGCTTCCGGTCAACACCGTCGGTCACGGAATTTCACCGTGTCGGCTCCGGACGCGCCGGAGTTAGCGGACTTTCACCGCCGGTGGGGAATCTCACCCCGCCCCAAAGATTTACAATGACAGTATATTACTTCATCGGGAAAATGTCAAGAGAAATCATTTAACAAACATCCCGCGTGATTTTTTTACGAAAATATCAAAATACGCTTGCAAAATGGTCACGTTGCAGATATAATATAACCGATATGGTATTTAATGCCTAATTCCGTATTTGGAGGTACCGATGAAAAAAGTATTTGCTTTGATTCTTGCGCTCGGAATGCTTATGCTCGGGCTTACCGGCTGCTATCCGATCGGCCAGCAGCAACAGCAGGCCCCTCAGGGCTCGCAGGCTCAGCAGGCGGCGCCGAACTGGACCAGCTATCTGACGCTGCTTATCCCCGTGGTCTTCATCATTCTCATGTGGCTGTTCCTCATCAGGCCGCAGAGAAAGAAGGAGAAAAAAGCGAAAGAAATGCTCAAGACTCTGACCGTCGGCGATGAAGTCGTTACCATCAGCGGCGTCGTCGGCAGGATCGTTCAGGTCAAGGACGACGGCTTCGTCATCGAGTCCGGCGTTGACCGCACGAAGTTCAGAGTCAAGAGATGGGCCGTTCAGGAAAAGGTAGTCCACGAGAGCAACTGATAACGCAGTTTCCGTCATAATCCGTCCGCGTCCGGAATAATATGTTCCGGAGGTGTACCGTATGGACGGAAATAATACGCGGCTGTTTTCCGCGGCCGGATTGAAGATAACGCTGAAGGGCGTTTTGGCGGGACTCGCCGTTAGCGTCCTGCTGATGCTGATTTTCGCCGGAGTGATACTCTGGCTTTCGCTTCCGATCGTCTGGGCGACCGTGCTCGCGTACGCGGCGACGGCGCTCGGAGCGTTCGCCGGCGGTTTCGTCAGCGGAACCCTTGCCGGAAGCAAGGGGATCAAATTCGGCGCCGTGACCGGCGCGGTAACGTTCGCGGTCGCTTTTCTTGCCGGTATCATCGCCGGCAAAACAGTTCCCGGCGTCGGTTCGATTGCCGTAAGCGCCGGACTGTCCGTCGGTTTCGCCGCCCTGGGCGGGATCGTCGGAGTCAATCGCAGATAAGATTATAAAAATAAAGGAGCAGATCAAAATGAAACACATCAAGACAATCGCAGAAGGCACTCTCAAAAAGAACCGCGATACCCGCGGCTGCGGCGAATGCCAGACTTCCTGCCAGTCCGCCTGCAAGACTTCCTGCACGGTCGGCAACCAGAAGTGCGAGAACAAGAAATAAGAGCGCGAGAGGGCATCGCCGCGATCGGCGGTGCCCGTTTCGGTTTTTTCATCAAAACGATTCATACGGGGCGGACGCACTGAAAAGGCGCTGTCCGCCCGTATTTCCTTATGGGTGATAACTTTGGTACATACTTTCAGACAAAACGGATTGAATATCGCGCTCGACGTGGAGAGCGGAGCGGTGCATCTGCCGGACAACGTTTCCTACGCCGTGCTTTCAGCGTATCCGGACAAGCTGCCGACGGCGGATGAAGCCGCGGAAAAGCTCGGAGCCTCCTTCGGCGAAACTGCCGTGCGTGAAGCGGTCGCGGAGCTTACGGAGCTCGCCGCCGACGATATGCTTTACACCGCGGCGGAGGAGATCCCCGCGCCGGTGTATTCCTCGCTCATGCCGATAAAGGCTATGTGCCTGCACGTCGCGCACGATTGCAACCTGCGCTGCGGCTACTGCTTCGCCTCGCAGGGCGACTACCACGGCGCGCGCGGCATAATGCCGCCCGAAACCGGAAAAAAAGCGATAGACTTCATAACCGCCGCCTCGAAGGGCAGAAAGAATATCGAGATCGACTTCTTCGGCGGCGAACCCACAATGGCGATGAAAACCGTCAGAGAGACCGTCGCTTACGCCAGAAGCATCGAAAAAGAGCAGGGAAAGAACTTCCGCTTCACGCTTACGACGAACGGGCTGCTTCTCAACGACGAGAACATAGACTTCATAAACGCCGAGATGAGCAACGTTGTGCTGTCGCTTGACGGCAGAAGAATTGTCAACGACAGAATGCGCAAATGCGTTGACGGTTCCGGCTCCTACGATATCATAGTTCCGAAGTTCAAAAAGCTCCTCGAAAAGCGCGGAAAAGACAAGAGTTACTACCTGCGCGGAACGTTCACTCGTGAAAACCTCGATTTCGCCGCGGATTTCGAACACATCTACGGTCTCGGCTTCGACGAGATATCCATCGAACCGGTAACCGCGCCCGCGGACAAAAGCTACGCGCTCCGCGACGAAGATCTGCCGCGCATCGCCGAGGAGTATGAGAAACTGACGAACGTCATCCTCAAGCTCCGCGCCGAAGGCAAAAAGGTCAACTTCTTCCACTTTATGGTCGACCTCGACGGCGGACCCTGCGCGGTCAAGCGTCTCAAGGGGTGCGGCGCGGGCAACGAATACGCCGCTGTCGCTCCCGACGAAAGCATCTATCCCTGCCACCAGTTCGTCGGTATGGACGAGTATAAGATCGGCTCTCTCGACGAGGGTATCGTCCGCGACGATATCCGCGGGGTATTCGCCCGGTCGAGCATTATGTCGAAGCCGAAGTGCGCGGACTGCTTTGCGAAATACAACTGCAGCGGCGGATGCGCCGCCGGCAATATTTTCTACGGCGGCGGCATCGACTCGCCGAACGAACAGGCCTGCTTCATGCAGAAAAAGCGCCTCGAATGCGCTCTGCTGCTGAAGGCGGCGGAGGCGGGCGCGCCCGTCGAGTTCTGATCAGGAGGTCTCTATGAAAAACATCGGCTTTATCGGATGCGGAAATATGGCTTCCGCCATGATCGGCGGAATACTGAAAACGGGTTACGATCCCGTGAAAATCAACGTGTTTGATATCGACGCCGCTAAGGCGGACGCTTTCGGCAAACGCGGCGTCAGCGTCCGCGCCGACGAAACGGACGTCGCGAGGAACAGCGACTTCGTCGTCCTCGCCGTCAAGCCGCAGGTGATGAAGCCTCTGCTCGAAAAGCTCGGCGCCAGCAACGAAAACGCCGTCTACGTTTCCATCGCCGCCGGCGTTAGCGTCGCGAGCGTGAAACGGTTCCTCGGTTACGACGCGAAGGTCGTCCGCGTTATGCCGAACACCTCGCTGCTTATGGGACTTGGCGCGACCGCGGTTTCGCATTCCGCGCCTGTCAGCGGCGAAGAATTCGAATTCGTAAAAACGCTTTTCGCGTCCTCCGGCATCGTCGAGGAGGTCGGCGAGGATATGATGAACTCCGTCATCAGCGTCAACGGCAGCAGTCCGGCTTACGTCTACTACCTGGCGAAAGCCGTCGCGGACGGCGCGGAAAAGCAGGGGATAGACCGCGCTACCGCACTCCGTCTGTTCGCTAAAGTGCTGGAGGGCAGCGCGAAGATGCTGACCGATTCCGGCATTACTCCCGAAGAGCTCATCGACCGCGTCTGCTCCAAGGGCGGCACGACCATCGAGGCCGTCAACGTCCTCGACGCGCGCGGCGTTCACGACGCCGTGATCGAGGGAATGGAGGCCTGCACGCGCCGGGCGGAAGAGCTCGATCTGAAATAACTGTCATATGACTGCCCGTCCCGTCATACTTTTTACAAAAGGTGGGACGAGCAATGAAAAGGAAATTACCTCAGATAATCTTCACGCCCCGAGTGGCGAAGCGGAAAAACGCGAAAGACAAGCCGTTTGCGCGATACCTGACAAACGGATACTTTCTGTTTCTCGCGGGGATAATCCTCGGCTGCGTCGTCAGCGGCTTCGCGAAGCTGCCCGACTTTCTCGGCGGCGGAACGCGTCTCGCGGCGATACTTTCGGGCGCGGAGCCGTTTGACTTCGGCGAGTACTTTTTCGACAGCTTCGCGCTGTGTATGACCACAGTCGCGATAGTCTTCACCCTCGGCTTCACAGCCGCGGCAGCGCCCGTGATATACGCCGTTCCGGCGTTCCGCGGCATCGGCTTCGGCGTGATGATGACGGGGATATACTCCGCCTTCGACCTGAAGGGCGCGCTCATCTGCATCGTCGCGGTAGCGCCATACGCCGCGATAACCGTCGTTTCGCTCTGCGTGCTTTCCATGGACGCCGTGCTTATATCCGGTTCGCTGACGCGGTTCCTTTTCGCTGGCGACGTTTCCGGCGTGAATACTCCGCGCCTGCGCGGATACTTCGTTAAACTTGTATTATCCTCGGCCGCTGCCGCTCTCGGCGCGCTCGTTCACTGTCTCGGAGTGAAGCTGCTCCTGCCGGTGATGTGAGGATTCTTGAAAGGAAGTCAAAATGGGACTTATAAGCAAATACTACGACCAGACGCGCGAGGGGAGAGGCGTATCGAAGGACGACCGCCGCGATAAAGGACTGTTCAACTTCTTCGACGTCTACACGACGAATTTCTGGAAGCTTACGCTGCTCGGACTGATGTGGCTCCTTTTTTCGATACCGGTCGTCACTATGCCTGCGGCGACCTGCGCTTTCGTCTACGTCATTCGCAATATGGTACGCAAAAAGGGCGTATTCCTCTGGAGCGACTTCGTCGAAATATTCACGAAGTATTTCTGGAAGTCTCTTCCGCTCGGAATAGCCGACCTTGTCGTATACGCGCTTTCGTTCATCGCGCTGCGGTGGTACGGAATAATGGGCGGTCTGATAATTTACGAAGGCGTATTCGCGCAGCCGAGTTTCTTTTATCTCCTCGGCTTCGGAGTTGTCTTCGCCTTCGCGGCGACCTATACGATGATGCGTATGTATACCTATATGCAGCTCGTTTCGTTCGATTTCGGATACGTCAAGATATTCAAGAACGCTTTTTTCCTTGCGTGTCTCGGATTTTTCAGAAACCTGATGGTCGTGCTGGTGCGTCTGTTGATACTTGTGATACTCTACTATATCGCCACGATAGGCAGCAGTGTCGGCATTGGAATAGTCATCGTCATAACGCCGCTTATAGTCGTCGGCTTCCGTGGATATCTTATAAACTACAACTCTTTCGCGGTAATCTACAAATACATTGTCGGTCCCTACGAAGAGGAGCAGGCGCAGCTCGCGAAGGAATCCGGAGAAGCGGAGGACGAGCCGATTTTCTCCGATACGGGCAGCAATAAAAAGTAAACATCGACGGAGCCGTAAAAAACGCGGCTCCGTTTTTTATAAAAATGTTGCTTTTACGCGGGAATTGTTGTATAATGGTCTCCGTGAAAATATTCACACGATTCGTCGTAATAATCACGAAGGAAGGCAGCAATATGAAAAAGATCATTTCAATCCTGCTCACGCTTTGCCTGATGCTTCCGTTCGCTGCGGTCCTGCCCGCGAGCGCGGCGTCGTTCGTCGGGACCTTTTTCCCGAACGGCATAGCGAAGCCCGAGCGTCCTATCGCCGATTTCACGTGGCATAACGATATGGACAATCTCGACGACTGGTGGATGTGCGATTTCTACCTCTATCAGGTAACGCCGGAATCCGTCAATAATTTCCTTATGGAGGATCTTATTATTGAGAGCAACGGCGGTAATTTATCCGACGAATACGGTCTGTATTGGTGGAATTCGAGCGTGCAGGTCGATATGCGCGTCGATAACGGTCAGTGGATGTCCGCCGGTGAAGACGGCGCGTGGGATCTGCCGGAAACGTATTCGAGAGTGACGCTCGGAACAAGCATCGGCTATTCTTCAAGCAATCTCTTCTGGTTCGCCAATACCGATTTCGATCTTTATGATTTCCTGCAGCCCGGTATGGTAGTCGGCGGAACGCTCAGTGATGATAACGAATATATCGAAAGAGCGTACTTCGATTTCGATAATCACTCCATCTCCTTCCGCACGCGCTATGCCATAAACTACTTTGAAGCTAAAGACGAAGCCGAACCGCAGGTGATACTCAGTCCGTGGTCCGACGTTACGACCGTCGGCAAAAACGGCAACAACGTCGTTCCCGAGCTCCCGGACGAGCTCGAAGCGCCGGTCATCTCCGACCTGCGCGAAGGCCCCGAGGAGGAATACAGCGTTAAATTCTTCTTCGACAATGTGCTTCCGGAAAGCACCTATCCGACCGAGATAGCCTCTTATATCGGCGGCTACGGTGATCTCGGCGGCTTTGAGGTACAGATACGCATCAACGGCGGCGAATGGTTCGAAGCCGACGTCGTTAACGGTGGATGGTATACCGCCGGCGTCCGCGAGGTGTGGTTCTCCAAGGACGACGTACCGTATAACCCCGGCGATAAGATCGAGCTGCGTGCCAAGATTTCCGGCAACTCGTATTATGAAGAAGGCAGTCCGTGGTCGAATATAATCTCCATTGCGGGAAGCCACGTCAAACCGTATATATCGCTTTACGGCAACGGCTGGGCGAAAAACGGCGACGACATCAACTGGACCTGGGAATCCAACGCTGTTCCGGAATCTCTCTCGCTTGAAGTCAGCGAGACCGGCGAGGAGGGCAGTTGGACTACTCTGAAATCCATCGGTCCCGACGCGGAATTTACCGTTGATTACAAGTCCGAGTATAAAGACAGCGGCAGATACTTCCGCGTCAAGGGCGTATTCGAGGGCGACGAGGTCGTTTACAGCCAGGCTTACTGGACGGAATGGAGCAACTATCCGTACTTCACCGTTTATCCGCATGGTGCGACCGTTCCGAGCGGTCAGAGCTATACGGTGACATGGGACGTCGACCGCCAACACGTTTCCGCCTGGCTCGAAGAATACGACACGGATGCGGAGGATTGGAGAACGGTTCGTGAAGACCTCCCGAAGAGCTTCACTCTCAACGGTAAGTACAATCAGGTCGGCGAATATCGCGTCTGGGTGTCTTTCGACGGCTATGAACCGATATACGAATATTTCGCCGTCAACTGGAGCGGCTTCTATTTCGTCGAGCAGCCGCAGGGCATGAGCGTCCGCATCGGCTACAGCGCCGGCACGTCCTGGCAGACGTCTCACACGCCCGAGAAGATCGAGGTCATGGCTCAGGGCGACAACGGCGAATGGGACGTTGACCAGGGACTGACCGCGCTCGTCGTCGACGACGACTCAATCACCGTTCCCAACGACGGCTGGGACGGTTCGCTTCACCTGAAGATAGTCGCGTGGTATGAAGGCAACGATTACACCAGCGACGATTTCTATATTGAATGGTACTACATGAAGGGCGACTTTGACGACGATAAGGTGATTTCCGTCGCGGACGCGCTCCGTGCGCTCCGCGTCGCCGCGAAGCTCGCTGAATGCACCAACTCCGATCTAAAGATAGGCGATATCGATCTTGATCAGCAGATCACCGTTGCTGATGCGCTGAAGATCCTCCGCGTCGCCGCGAAGCTTGCCGATTACGGTTCCCTGATAACAGTTTAACTGCCCGTATCTATCGGATACAGCCGGCGGGATTTCCGCCGGCTGTATTTTTTTACCCGCGCTTGACTTTGTCCGTTGCATAAAGTATAATTTTATTATCATATTTTGACTCGAGTATCTGAAAGAGGTGTGTTTATGAGAGTTGTCGGAAGGGCGCTTGCATTACTGCTTGTTTTTTCTGTCGCGGGCGGTCTGTTCGCGTATGCGCCCGCGCTGATACCTTCTATCGTTGCAACCGCAGAGGAGATAGATGATTACACCGCTTTTTACACTTCCTTCGATATGGGCGGAGTGAACGGCGAGAACTATTTCGGCGTTCCCATGCGCGGATACTATGATGAAGAGAGGGCGGAGAACGTCCGCACGACAACAGCGAACAACTGGATGATGTCAATGGTCGAAAGTGTTGAAGCGAATACTCCTTCTCCCGCTTCTCGCGTACCCGAGAATCTAACCGACGGAGACGCCTTGACCAGCTATATGACTAACACCGATTTTCCGGTCGTTATCCGATACAAAATGCGCGAGCCCGCAAAAGCGGTCGTGTATTCCGTAACCTCGACGAACAATTACAACACCAACGCGCCGATGGACTGGACGGTTGAGGGATCGTTCGACGGGGAGAACTGGACCGTTATGCATACCTTCGAAGGTCAGACGTTTACAAAGCGTTCGCAGACTAAAAAGTTTTCGGTTGAGAACGACGAGTACTACGGCTACTACCGCATGGTCATTACGAAAAAGGCCGGCGGCGAGACCTCGGGCACGGTGCAGTTCTCCGACTTTACGCTGCGCGAAAACGCCGGCGCGAATAATCTTTCGACCGGCGCGCTGCTCGCGGAAGTTGTGGAAGGCGGGCCCGCGGGATCCTTTATCGGCGTCAATAACGAGCCGTGGAACGGCGCTCACTGTATGCGCGTTACCGGCACCCATTACGGCACCGGCAGGGGCTATTCAAACGCTTATATCTTCGATCACCTTATGATCCCCGTGACCGCAAACACGTATTTCAGCTATAATGTCTTCCCCGATTTTGAGGATATTCCCGACGCGAAGCCGGAGGATAACTACGACTACGAATACACGAGCCATTACGTCGCACTCGATATACGCTTCACTGACGGAACCTATCTCAGCGACCTCGGAGCCGTCGATCAGAACCGTCACGGCATTTCCGCGCGCGCTCAGGGCGAGACGAAGGCGCTTTATACGCGCAACTGGAATATGATCGAGACCCGCGTCGGCGATTGGGCGGCGGGTAAGACGATAGACAAGATAGTCGTCGTTTACGACAAACCGTCCAACGAAGGCGAAAAGAGCCCAATAGCGTATTTCGACGATATAAAGATATGCGACCGCGCTCCTCTGAAGTGCGACAGCCTCGTCGACTACACCGATCCGCGCCGCGGGAGCAACGACGGCGCCGCCCAGACGAACCGCGGTCTGACCTATCCTGCGGTATGCGTTCCGCACGCGTTCAATCTGTGGACTCCATCGACGAACGACGGCCACAGACAGCTTTACAGATACCACCCGTCAAATCAGATCCAGCATTTCATGATAACGCATCAGGCGAGTTTCCATTTGTTTGACTACGCCGCGTTTATGTTTATGCCGAATACCGGTGTGAACGATCCGTCGAAGGGCGGGATCAACTGCGCTTCGAGAAAATGCGATTTTGACCGCAATGACGAGATCTGCCACGCGAATTACTACTCGGTGGTACTTGCCGAAGGCAGCCCCGCGAGCGGAGTCCGCGTCGAGATCGCGCCGACGGATCACGCGGGCATAGTGCGCTTTACCTATCCCGAAAACGCCGCGAACGTAAACGTCATTCTTGATTCCGTATGCTCGTATACTGGCCTGCTGAATATGAAGGCCGAATGGTCGCTGACGTTTTCGGAAGACGGAAAGAGCTTCAGCGCTTATATTGATTACGGTTCTCCGATACAGGATACGTATTATCCGAGAATGTATCTCTACGGATGTTTCGATCAGCTCCCGGATGACAGTGTCGTTACTGATATGGCGGGGCGCGATATCGGAGTCGCCGTGTTTGAGAAGGGAACGACCGAAGTCGTCATGCGCCTTGCGACGTCGTATATCAGCGTCGCGCAGGCGGAGAAGAACCTGCGCCTCGAAATCGCCGATGCCGATACGCTCGAGGACGTGAAAGACCGCGGCGCGGCGCTTTGGAACGAGCTGCTCGGCGTTATTGAAGCCGAGGGTATGAACGAGGAAGAAACCGTCGCTCTATATTCCAATCTGTACCGCCTTAACGTGTTCCCGACGAACATGAGCGAGAACACGGGTACCGCCGACGATCCGCATATCGCGCACGTAGACCTTTATCACAGCACCGCCGATACCCCGGTTGTTAAAGACGGCGAGCTTTACACAACAAACGGCTTCTGGGATACCTACCGCACTGCGTGGGCGGCTTACGCGCTGCTGACGCCGGAGCTCGACGGAGACCTGCTCGACGGCCTCGTCGCGCACTATTACGACGCCGGATGGGTAGGCCGCTGGCTCAACCCCGGCGCTGTTAACGCGATGGCGGGAACGAGCTCGGACGTCATCTTCGGCGACGCCGCGGCGAAGGGTATCGAGTTCGACAGGGAAGGCGCGTTCCTTTCAGCCGTACGCAATGCTTCGACGCCGTCTTCCGGCAACTTCGGGCGCCCGAACGTGTCGCTGAATCCGTTTGCCGGCGTGGATAACTACGGCAACCTCTGCTGGCATCTCGAAAGCGCGGTAAACGACTACGGCATCGCTCAGCTCGCCAAGTCGCTCGGGCTCGACGCTGAATACGAATACTACCTCGACCGCGCCAAAGACTATAAAAACGACTTTTGCGAAGATCTCGATTTCTTCGTCAAGTACCGCTACGGTGCGTTTTCGTATAACACGGATACCTACAATCCCTACGACTGGTCGCAGGGATATATCGAAACCAACGGCTGGGGCACGGCCTTCTCCGTCACGCAGGACGGCAACGGACTTGCCCGGCTTTACGGCGGCAAGGACGGGCTTGCGTCTAAGCTTGAAGAGTTGCTGAACGCCTCCAACAGGTGGGAGCCCGGCTCTCTCGACTGGCAGCACGAGATGTACGAAGCCCGCGAGGTGCGTATGGGGCAGTATCAGCACAGCAACCAGCCGTCTCACCACATACTCTATATGTTCAACTACGCCGACCGGCCGTACAGAACGCAGGCGCTTACGCGCGAAGCGCTCGGCCGCCTTTTCGTCGGCAACCGCTTCGGTCAGGGCTATATAGGCGACGAGGACAACGGCGAAATGTCCGCGTGGTATATCCTATCCGCGCTCGGCTTCTATCCGCTGAATATGGGCTCCGGCGAGTACGCGATAACCTCGCCGCTGTATAAAAAATACACGCTGCATCTGCCTACCGGCGACCTCGTCGTCACCGCGGAAAACAACAGCGCCGAGAACGTATACGTTCAGTCGATGAAGATCGACGGCGTTCCGTATTACGACTGTTTCATCACCCATGAGGAGCTGCTGAAAGCGAAGGAAATAACCTTCGTTATGGGAAGCGAGCCGTCTGAATGGGGAGTCGGCAGCGATTTCGCTTCCGCAACGGGCAGACGCGAAAAACTGAACACCGCCGAGGATTACTCCAAAGAAGCGACCAAGAGCTATACGTCCGTCACTTCCGGAGCGAATCTCTTCGTCGATAATTCGTCGAGCGTCGCGACCGTAAGCGGCAGCGGCGTTGTGAACTTTACGTTCGCGGAGCCGAAGAAAGTAGAGATGATAACGGTCGCTTCCGGCAGGACGCAGAATATGGCCGTCGATATTAAGCTTTACGGCTCCGAAACCAGCTCGGATGGCAGCTACGTCGAGCTTATCAACGAGCACGGTGTGAATTATCAGTGGACGCAGTACGTTCGCCCGTTCAAGGTCGCAGAACCCGCGGAATATAAGTATTACCGCCTTGAACTGTCCGGAAACGGCTCGTTCCAGATCGGCGAGGTCGAACTGCTCGGCGGTTTCCGCGAGTATGATGAAATAATCGAAGGCGATATCGACGCTGACGGCGAAGTGACCGTAGCCGACGCGTTGGCGGCGCTTCGTATCGCAATCAGACTCGCGCCGGAGCGCGACGCCGCGGATGTTGCGGATATGGACTCCGACGGCGCGATCACCGTCAGCGACGCGCTGCGCATTCTCAAAAAGGCGGCGAAGATTATATGAACGACTGGCAGGCAAGAACGCGCGCGCTGCTCGGCGGCGCCGCGGTCGAGAAACTGAATAACGCTTCCGTCGCCGTTTTCGGTATCGGCGGCGTCGGTTCGTACGCCGCGGAAGCGCTCGTGCGCGCCGGGGTCGGCAGACTGACCTTTATCGACGGCGATACCGTCGCGGAAACGAACCTAAACCGCCAGCTCGTAGCCGACCGCGAGACGATCGGCAGAAGCAAGGCCGAAGTTATGAAGGAGCGCGCCGAACGCATTTCCGGCGTCGTGAAAGCGGAGGCGGTGACCGCGTTTTACTCCGCCGAAAACGCCGACGGCTTTGAGCTGAATAAATACGATTTCATCCTCGACTGCATCGACACCGTATCGTCGAAAATCGAGCTGATATGCCGTGCGAACGCCGCGGGTGTTCCGATAATCAGCTGCATGGGCGCCGGAAACAAGCTCGATCCGACGCGCTTCGAGGTCGCGGATATCTACAAGACGTCTGTTTGTCCGCTCGCCCGCGTGATGCGTTACGAGCTGAAAAAGCGCGGGATAAAATCGCTGCCCGTCGTCTATTCGAAGGAGGAGCCGAGCGCGCCGCCCCCCGACGCCGAAAAGCGCGAAAGCGGCAGACCCGCTCCCGCGAGCGTTTCGTTCGTGCCGTCCGTCGCCGGACTGATAATGGCGGGCGAGGTCGTCAAGAGAATAACCGGCAAATAAGTATTTTGATAAAGTACAAGCCCTCCCAAAGTGGGAGGGCTTGTACTTTATATAGGGGTTAAGCGGTGAAAGAACGGGATCCGGAATCGATTTCATAACTCCCGCCGCCGAAGACGACGGTTCCGGATACGTTCGGCGGCAGCGTTACGTTGAGCGTTACCGCGCCGTTTTCTTTTTTCCACGACGCAGAAATATCGCCGTAAAGCGTTTCTATCGTCGCGGAGGCAAACTCCATATCGTCGGGAATATACGGCTCGATGCGGACGCGTTTGTACCCGGGCAACTCGGGAGAAATACCTGCGAGGCGCTTATACGCCCACAGCGCGGGCGCGCTGCCGAGGAAGGCGTGGTTCTGCGAACCGCCGCCGTTGAAATGCTCGGGGAAGGTCGTCGCGCCGCAGCTTTCGATGAGATAAAGCCAGCCGCCTTGATTGCGGTTTTTTATCTGCCGGTATGCGGCGTCGCTTCTGCCGTTTTCGGAAAGGGCCTCGAGTATGCACGCTGTTCCCATGAATCCGCAGGTGGAGGTCCGGTTTCTCTCTGCGTCGCTTACGAGGCTTTCGGCGACCGCGGAGCGCAATTCGTCCGGGCAGACGCCGAAACAGAGCGCGTGGGCGTTTGCGCTTTGGCTGCCGTTATCGTAATACGCTTCAGCGCCGCTGGCGACAAGATAACGCATATTGATCGAGGTTCGTATCCTTTGCGCGAGCGCGGAGAAGTATTCCGCGTCGGCGCGCTCGCCGACGGCTTCGGCGAGCTCCGCGAGCAGGTCGGCGCATCTGAAAAAGTAAACGGAAGAAAGGAAGCGCGGACTTGCCGGTTCCGCGGCGATCCAGTCTTTATAGCTCATATAGCTTTCGGCGATTTCATAGTTCTCGTCGCATATCTCTTCGAGCAGAGACACCCACGCCTTCATCATCGGCATGGAACGCCTTACGAGCCGTGCGTCGCCGTACTGCCGGTAGAGAGTATAGGGGATGAACACCGCCGCCGCGGGCCAGTTGACGTCGATACAGTCGTCCGTCGACAGCGGAAGCTCGACGGGTATCCACCCGTTTCCGCGCTGGCAGTCGCGCATGCTTTCGAGCCATTGCGAGTAGAAGACGTGAGCGTCAAAGCTCACGCATTCCGATTCGCAAACGGCGTAAGCGTCGGCGGTCCAGCCGCGGCGTTCGCGTTCGGGACAGTCTGTCGGTATGTTGACGAGGTTGGAAAGGAAGCTTTTCCGCGCCGTTTCGCATATCGCGTTGATCGCGCCGTCGGAGCATTCGAAGCGCGAATCGCCGAGCAGGTCGCTGTGTATCGGGCGCGCGGTTACGGAAACGATTTCCGCGTCGCCGCAAACGCAGACGCAGCGGAAGCCGGTGTACATAAAGCATGGGGCGTATTCCTCGACGCCGTCCGTCGCGAAGGTGTATTTGTTATATGCGCCGCGCCAGTCGGGAAAGACGGGAGCGCCGTCTTCGCCGAGCTTTTCCGCGAAGCGGAGCGTGACGGTTTCGCCCGGCTTGCCTTTCATGCGGACGCTGACAAAACCGGCGAGGTTGGTTCCGAAGTCGACAAGCTTTACGCCGCCGCGCTCCGTTATCGCTGCGGGCGATAACTCTTCGCCGCTTTTGACCGCGCAAAGCTGCGGGCGAAGAAAGAGCGGAGCGAGGTCGATTATCGGGTTCGTCTCGCCCGCGGGCTCCCAGTCGGAATCGTCGAATCCGGCTTCGGCCCAGCCGCGGAACGCCTCGCGCGCGTCGAACTCCTCGAATTTGCCGTGCTGCATGCTCTCGTCGTATCCGAGTCTGTAACCGTCTCCGGTCTTTGATTTCCACTCTGACCGGCGGCAGTCGACGAAGACTTCCGAGCCGTCGTTATACTTGATTTTGATAATTATCGACGCCGTCCGCGCGAGCATAAGGCCGACTGCGTTCGTGCCTTCTTTCAGCAACGGCTTTACGTCGCGGCATACGTACTGCGCGGTAAAGTATTCGCTCGCGCCGGGGAAGAGCGGCAGGTCGCCGATGCGTTCGCCGTTGATAAACGGCACGCAGGAATTGCCCTTGTCGCCGAACGCGCCTATAAAGGCGTAAGCGTAGCGTATATCAGACACGTTGCCGAGCTTAAACTCGCGCCTGAAAAAGTGAACGGAGCCGTAATGCCATATTCTCAGCCAGTCGCCGCGCCATTGGTGGGACTTGAAGAAGCCTGTGACAAAGCTTGATGAAACGGAGGGCGACTGCGCGTCGTTTTCGTCCCACACAGTCACGGTGAAGGAGTATTCGCTCATCGGGCGAAGCGGCCGCTCGGGCCTGATTCCGATACCGAACTGCGCGTCGGAAGCGATCTTGCCGGAATCCCAGACCGCCCCGCCGTCCTCGTCGAATACTTCGACGCGGTATGCGGTCTGGCGCGCTCCTTCGCCGCCCGAAAGCTTCCAGCCGACGACCGGATTCGGATTTCCGACGCCGAGAGCTTCTTTTGTGTATTCACATGTCGTTGATAAGATCATCAGCGGCATTTCGCACCTCGCGTTTATGACAATCGGAGACCTTGCGGTCCCCGATTCCGTTTATTTCTTTTCTTTTTTGATATACATCGAGCCGACTATTGAGTTGACGAGCCCGGTCGGCAGGAGCTTGTTGAGCGCCGCGAAGAGCTTGTATTTTCCGCCCGCGACGGTCAGGGGCTTCGGTCTGCGCTTCTCGGCGAGTTTAACGATGATTTTCGCGACTTTTTCCGGCGGCATGCCGTTTATCTCGTCCTTCTCCATAACCGCCACGGACGCCTTTACCGTGTCTGAATAGAGCGACTTCTCGCCGTCGTCCTTTATCCTCGCGGCCGTGAAGCCGGTGCGGACGTCGCCGGGCATGACCGCGCTGACGCGGACGCCGAAGGGCTTGAGCTCGCTTCTCATCGCGAGAGTGAGCGAGTTAATCGCGGATTTGGATGCGGAGTAGAACGCCTGATAGGGAATTGAGAATATCGCCGCCGCGGAGCTGACGTTGACAATCGCGCCTTTAGATTCGCGCAGCAGGGGAGCGGCGTGCTTCGCGCAGATGAACTGCCCGAAGAAGTTGACGTCAAACTGCCGCTTCGCCGCGGCGGTGTCGGTCAGCTCGGTCGCTCCGGAAATGCCGAATCCGGCGTTGTTGACGAGAACGTCGAGCCGCCCGGCTTCGCTCTTTATGCGTTCGAACGCGGCGATGACGGTGCTTTCGTCGGAAACGTCGGTTTTGATATGCGCTATCCTCTCGTCTTCAGGCGCGGTGCGGCTCAGGCAATAGACCTTGTAACCGCGGCCGGCGAACATCTTGGCGGCGGAAAGTCCGATACCGCCGGAAGCGCCGGTTATTGCAACGACCTTTACGTCAGGCATTCTCTTCAACCACTCTCTTGATGATATCGAGGGCTTCGTCGATTATCTCCTCGTTGTGCGTCGCCATCAGACTCGTGCGAAGCAGGCACTCCGTAGGAGTCGTCGCCGGCGGCAGAACAGGGTTGACGTAAACGCCTTCGTCAAAAAGGATCTTGCCGATGGTAAGCGTGCGTACCTGTTCGTAGGTATAGAAGGGGACGATCGGGACGCGCTTGTTGTCGGCGTCGCGGATAGCGAGTCCGCGCTTCTTCATTCCGTCGCGCAGGTATTCTGCGAGATCGCCCAGGCGCTCGACGCGTTCGGGCTCGCGCTTCATTATCTCAAGCGCCTTTATAGCGGTAGCGCAGGAGGCGGGCGGGATGGAAGCGCTGAAAATGAACGGACGGGAGCTGTGTCTGACGAATTCGCAGACCTCGCTGCTCGCGGCCATATAGCCGCCGAGACTCGCCAGCGATTTGCTGAACGTGCCCATTATGATATCCACCTTGTCGGTGAGTCCGAAATAGCTCGCCGTGCCGCGTCCGCCTTCGCCGACGACTCCGAGTCCGTGGGCGTCGTCGACCATGACGCGCGCCTTATACTTCCCGGCGAGCGCGACTATCTCGGGAAGCTTGCACATATCGCCGCTCATGCTGAAAACGCCGTCGGTGACGATGAGCTTTCCGGCTTCGAGCGGTACCTCGCTCAGTTTCTTCTCGAGGCTTGCCATATCGTTGTGCTTGTAGCGGATCGTTTCGGCGTAGCTGAGCTTGCAGGCGTCGTAAATGCTGGCGTGATTCTCGCGGTCGTTGAATATGTAGTCGCCTTTGCCTGCGATAGCGGAAATAATGCCGAGGTTTGACTGGAAGCCGGTGGAGAAGGTCACACACTCTTCCTTGCCGACGAATTCTGCGAGTTCGCGCTCAAGCTGATTGTGCAGGTCGAGCGTGCCGTTGAGGAAGCGAGAGCCGGAGCAGCCGGAACCGTACTTCTCGAGCGCTTTTACGCCGGCTTCTATGACTTCGGGATGCACCGTGAGACCAAGGTAGTTGTTGGAGCCGAGCATTATGCGCCGTTTGCCCTCCATCATGACCTCGATATCCTGCTTTGATTCAAGTTCGTGGAAATAGGGATAAATACCCATTGCCTTTATGTCTTTAACGAGATGGAAATCTCTGCACTTTTTGAATAGCGGCATAATATTACCTCCATGTATTTATACGCTGATTATACACTTTCGGCAGAATTATGTCAATATAAATCTCATACGATCATCCGTTACGATGCCGGCCGTATTATTCCGAGATAATATCACAGACTAATTGATAATACCGAACTGTTTGTGAACGGAGAGCTGTATGAAAAACGAATGTGATAAAAACGGGCTGCTTCTCGCCGGAAAGAAGGCCGATATCAGCTCCGTCGGATGGCGGGCCTCTGCAATACGCAAACTGAGACGCCTGACGGCGCTAAACTTGAAAACAATCGGCGCGGCTTACAGAAAAGCCACCCTCGGATCGCTTCCCGCGACAAAAGCGTCCGCGGCGCGGGAATGGCTTTGCGATAACTATTATTTGATCGACAGCGAGGCTAAATCCGCTGTTGCGGGAATGAACAGGAAAGAAAAACTGCCGGCGGCAATCGACGGTTTTCCCGTTGTGTATCATTTGGCTCGATCTCTGATATCCGAGGCGGGGAAGGCGGGGCGTGATGAAGCGGAGGCTTTTCTGACGGGCGTGCAGGAACACTATACGCTGTCAAACGAAGAACTCTGTTTTTTTCGCGATATGCTTATCGCGGCAATCGTTGAAGCTATCGCCGCAGAGTGCTCGAGAATCGTTACGGCGGACGGCGGAAGCGGAGAGAGTATGTCGGACTGGATCGGTACGCTGCGGAATCTGTCCGGAGCGGATATGACCGAATGCGTGGAAAGACTGAGCGTTACCGAATCGCTCCTGATGCGCGATCCCGCCGGAGTTTATCCTGACATGAGCGATGCTACGAAGGAGTATTACCGCGCATGCGTTGCGCGCGGAGCAAGACGCGAAGGAGTCAGCGAAGCTCAGTTCGCTGAGAACTCTCTGAAAAAAGCCGAAGAAGCTTCGCGCGGTAATGCAGAAAAGCACGTTGGATATTACATTGTTCCGAATGAGAGTAGGACCGCGCCGAAGGTTTTTACTGCTCTTTACTTTGCCGCTCCGTTTCTTATAGCGTCGGCGCTCGCTGTTATTACCAAAAACGCGCTTGTTGCGCTGATCCTGCCGATACCGTTGTGGGGACTGTGGTACGCGGTGCAGGAAAATGTTGCGTCAATCGTTGTGAGGCGCAGGTTTGTATGCTCGCTCGATCCTGTAAAAGTATCCTGTTCGGGTACCACTGTTGCTGTGTCATGTCTTATAACGTCGGTCGATCAAATTAAAAAGCTCGCCAAGAATCTGCTGCGCGTCAGGCTGTCGGGCGGAGTTGAGCGTTGCGGGCTCATCGCAGATTTGAAGGAAAGCGACAGCGCGTCGCGGCCTGAGGATACACACTTGCTTTCCGTTATCGAAAAGGAGATACGCAAACTGAACGACGAGTTCGGCGGCGGCTTTTTCTCTGTTGTGCGCAGACGTGTTTTTTCCGATACCGAGGGGAAGTATATCGGCCGCGAGCGAAAGCGCGGAGCGATTACAGAATTCATACGCTATATAAACACCGGAGTCAATAATTTTTTATCGATGACGGGAGACTTTAAGGGCGTGGTCGGATGCGATTATTTGTTGGCGCTTGACGCCGATACTTCCTTATCGATAAACGCGGCGGCGGAACTCACCGCCGTGCTCGAGCATCCGCTGAATAAAGCCGTGGTGGTTGACAATCGTGTTGTATATGGGTTTGGAATCGCGGTGCCGCGGTTGACTACCGATATAGAATCATCGTCGAGAAGCACTTTTTCGCGTATTTTTGCAGGCGCCGGCGGTCTCCACAACTACGGCGGCGCCGGTGCCGATTTATACAGGGACGTTTTCGGAGACGGTCTCTTTACCGGGAAAGGTTTGATAGACGTTAAGGTCTTTTCTGCCGCTGCAGACGGTGCGTTTCCGAAGAACAGGGTGTTGAGTCACGACGTCGTTGAAGGCGGTGTTATGCGTACGTGTACCGTCTCTGAAACCGAACTGTCGGACGGGTTTCCTACAACGGTGAAATCGTGGCTTATTCGTCAATCGCGCTGGATAAGAGGCGATTATCAGAACGCATTATTCCTTCTGAGACGACGGAAAAATGACGCGGGCGAGCGGGTCAGAAATGAATTCGCCTTGTCTGACAGATTCAAGTTATTTGATAATATCAGGCGAGCGTTCACACCGATCTTTTCGATGGCTTCGATTATCGTTTGCGCTTTGACGCACTTTCCATATAGGCTACCGGTTCTGTTTCTGTCGTTTGCCTCCGTTTCCGCGGGCGACGTTATCGCAACGGTCAGAGGGGTATTCAAACCGCGAATTGCTTTCCGCAGGTATATTACAAAAGGCGTCACTGCTTTTCTCGGCGGTTGCGGTAGGATACTGATCAACGTCATGATGCTTCCGCAGCTTGCTGCGTCGTCTTTTACGGAATTGGCGAAATCCGTCTGGCGTTCTCTGTTTTCTCACAAAAGACTGCTTGAGTGGGTTACTTCGGCTGAAGCGGAAAGCGCAAAAAGAAACGGTATAATAGATTATTATCTTTTCTTTCGTTTTACCGCCGTGGCGGGCGTCGCGTCTATGCTTGCGGGAAGTCTCGTTCTTGCGGTTTCGGGAGCGCTCTGGCTGATCGCCCCGGCTGTCTTCTGCGATTTGTCGCGGCCGGCGAGGAAGAAAGACGTTGTCATCGATCAGGAAGACGAGGAACTATTATACTCATTTGCGGCTTCGATGTGGCGTTTCTTTGACAGATACGTTTCGTCCGAAACAAACTTTCTTCCTCCAGATAACGTACAGTATTCGCCCTACAGAGTCGCCATGCGGACGTCGCCGACTAATATCGGGCTTTATTTGTTGTGCGTTCTCGCGGCGAGGGATCTCGGTTTTATCGACAGTCCGGAACTGTTTGAACGCGTATCGTCAACGCTTAACAGCCTCTGTAAAATGAAAAAATGGAACGGCAATCTGTATAACTGGTATGACGTAACTACGCTTCAACCGTTGAATCCCGAGTATGTTTCTACAGTCGACAGCGGTAATCTTTTGTGTTGCCTGACCGCCTTAAAGGAGGGTGTGAAAGACTATTATTGGGAATGCGCGGAGCTGCGCGACGTTTGCCGTATTTGCGAAAGCATTACCGCGGAGACTGATATTTCCGCCCTTTATAACAAGCGCCGGCGCTTGTTCTATATAGGCTATGACGCCGTGAATGATACGTTCAGCAACAATATGTACGACATATTGATGAGCGAGGCGCGAATGACAAGCTATTACGCGATAGCGAAAAAAGTTGCCGATAAGCGGCATTGGGGGACGCTCGGGAGACTGTTTGCCGGTACGAACGGATATGCGGGACCTCTGTCATGGACCGGCACGATGTTTGAGTATTATATGCCGCATCTTCTGCTGCCGGTTATTTCCGATTCGCTCACGGACGAAGCGCTTCACTATGCGCTGTATTGTCAAAAGAAGCGGACTTCGGCGCTCAAACTCCCGTGGGGCGTTTCGGAAAGCGGCTTTTTCTCGTTTGATCTGGGACAGAATTATCAGTATAAGGCTTTCGGCGTTCAAAAGCTCGGCCTTAAACGCGGGTTGGATAAAGAGCTTGTTATTTCCCCGTATTCCACGTTTTTGACGCTCCCGTTTGCTCCCGCTGAATCGATATCAAATCTGAAACGCCTCATAAGTATGGGAATGAACGGCGAGTTCGGACTCTATGAGGCTATTGATTTTACGCGTGCGCGGACGGGCGGGGGATCCGCTGTTATAAAAAGCTATATGGCTCATCATACGGGTATGTCGCTCGTGTCGGTCGTAAATTGCCTGCTTGGGGGAATAATGCAGAAGCGATTTATGAGGGATGCCGATATGCGCACCGCCCAAAAGCTGCTCGAAGAAGCGGTATATGACGGAGTGTCGCTTTACAAAGCCGCGGACGCCGATACGAGGATAAAGGTGAAGAGACGCCCGGATGAAGGGCTCGTATATAAAAAGAGCGATTACTTCCGTCCGCATGTTCTGCCTCTGTCAAACGGGGAATTCACTACTGTTGTTACCGACGGCGGCAGCGGTTTTTCGACCTGGAACGGCATAGACGTAAACTCCCGTAAAAGGGATTTGTTTTCGACTCCGGCCGGATTGTACGTCCTATTGAAAGAAAGCGGTAAACCGCCGTTTTCTATTACTTCCGATCCGCTGCGCGACGGCGGAAGCCGCCTTACGGAGTTTTCGTCAACTTCTGCGGTTTTTTCCGCTGTTTTCGACGGCATGGAAGCCGCGATGCAGGTGACCGTACACGGCAGGATCCCCGCGGAAATACGCATCATAAAAATCGGTAATACCGAAAGGCGGAAAAAAGAAGCTGAGCTTCTCATTTATACCGAGCCCGTTCTCAGCGGGTGGCGCGATCATTCAGCTCATCCGGCTTTTTCCGATCTGTTCATAATGTGCGAATACAGGGCGGACGAGAGGTGTCTGCTTATGTGGCGGCGCGGAGACGTTGATGAGGACGCGTGCGTCGCGTACGGATTCGCAGACGCGAATATCGGATTCGATTTTGAAACAGACAGAAGCGTTGTTCTGAAAAAGGGCGAAGGAGTCTTTTCTCTGCCTAACGCGTTTGACGTCGGGTTTTCGTGCGCGACGGGAACGCCCGTCATTCCGTGTGCCGCGATCAAAGCAAAGGTCAGTCTGCGAGGAAGAGGCAGTGCGACGCTCGTTTTTGTTCAATGCGTCGGACGAAACAGGGAAGAGGCGATATCGCGGCTCCGCATAATCAGAAGACAAGGGCTTCAAAACATGATGAAATCATCCTGGGAGGCCGGTATGTCAGTATCGGGAAACTGGGGTTCCGACGAAACGCGTCTTCTCGGAGCCGTGATCCCGTGCGTGCTTTTTGATACTCCCAAGTCGCCGGCGACCGCGAAAGCGGCTCGGGCGAACACGCTGGGCAGAAAGGCGCTCTGGACGATGGGGATTTCGGGGGATAACCCGATCGTTTCCTGCGTGCTTTCCGGAGCGGGAGATATCTCTCGCGCCGTGAAGCATATTAATGCGCATTCCGTTGCGGGGATAAAGGGTATAATTTACGATTTGTGCATTATATACCGCGAAGGAGGCGCGTACGAAGGGGAAATACGTTCTTTGCTGGAAGAATCTGCGCTTTCGGAACGAAAAGGCGTGTTTCTGATTGACGAAGAAAAAGCAGGTGCCGAAAGAGTCGGGCTGCTTAAGGCGGCGAGCGTGTATTGCGAAGTGTGCGGTGAAACGGATTCTTGCGACGCGCCTCCCGGAACTCCGTTTCGCGCAGCTTCCGGAAAGGAGGCCGAGTATTCGGGAGAAGCCGAGAGCTTTGTTCCCGGCGGCGCATTTGAGTCGGACGCCTTCGCCGCATATCCGCAGAAAAGCAGCAGTCCGCTTCCGTGGTGCTTTCCGCTGGTGAACGCCTCCTTCGGGACGCTTGTGTCCGATTCGTCGCTCGGGTTTTCTTATTTTATGAATTCGCGCTTGAATCAGATGACGAGCTGGAGCAACGACTATATGACCGATAACACCGGAGAACGGCTGATAATCGAATCCGGCGGCGGGTATCGCGATATTATTCGCGGAAGCGTTGCGAGATTCGGACGCGGTTTTGCCGAATTCTTCAGCACGAACGGAGTAATCGAGTCGCGTACCGAGGTGTGTGTGCATAAAAAACTGCCGGTCAAAATAATAAAGGTTACGTTGTATAACCGCTCCGAAAAACCCGTAAAGGCGCGGCTTGCGTACTACGCCGAGCCTTTTTGTGAGGGAGCTCAGAGTCTTGTTAAGGTTTATGAGTCGGGAGATCTGCTTTTCGCAGAGAATCCTTATAATGACGACTGGCTCGGGATGACAGCGTGCGTTTCATGCTCGAGTGAAAACGTCCGTTTTCAGACGGGGAAGGAGAGCTTCTGGTCGGGTAATTGGGATAAAACCGGCGGCATGTGCGAACGCCCGTGCGCCGCCGTTATTTCGTCGGTTGATCTTAAAGCCGGGGAAAGTACGGAAGTGTTCTTTTACTTTTCTGCCGGAAAAAGCAGGCGTGCGGCTGCGTATCCTCATATTCTATTCTCCGAGCGTCCTGCGGAGACGGAAAAACGATCTGAATGCGGGAAAACAGCGATCACGATAAAGACGCCTTCCGAGGACCTTGACAGACTTATCAATTTCTATCTGCCTTATCAGACGAAGGCTTCGCGCGTTTACGGAAGAACCGGCTTTTCCCAAAACTCGGGAGCTTACGGCTTTCGCGATCAGCTCCAGGACGTATGCGCGCTGCTTTATTCGGATCCGAAACTCGCGGAACGCCACATTTATAAGGCCGCTTCCGCCCAATTCGAGGAAGGAGACGTCCTTCACTGGTGGCACAAGCTGCCCAAAGACACGGGAGGGTTCAAAGGCGTCAGAACGCGCTGCTCAGACGACCTTTTCTGGCTTCCTTATGCTGTCGCCGTGTATGTTGAAACGACCGGAAACATTGAAATATTATCAAAAAACGTCAACTTTATAACGGGTGACAATCTGCGATACGCCGAGAGTGAAAGATATATTTCGCCTAAAGTCGGCGGCGTAGGCACAATCTACGAGCATTGTAAGCGTGCGCTTGAACACGGATACAAGATCGGGCGTCACGGATTGTTGCTTTTCGGCTCCGGCGACTGGAACGACGGGATGAACAAGGTCGGCGTAAAAGGAGCCGGAGAAAGCGTTTGGCTGACAATGTTCGCCTGCGCGGTTATGGATAAATTCGCGAACGTGGCGGAAGCCGCCGGCGATAAAGCTTTTGCGGATATATTGCGCGAAAGGAACGCTTTCTTAAAATCTGCGCTCGAAAACTGTTGGGAAAGAGACCGTTATATCAGAGGTTATCACGATAGTGGAGAAAAGCTGGGCAGTGCTGATTGTTCAGAGTGCCGCATCGACAGCCTTCCGCAAAGCTTTTCCGTATTTGCGTGCCTTGACAAGGACAGGTCGATCAAAGCTGTTATGACGGCTATGCGGATGCTGATATCAAAAGATGACAAGATCGTAAGGTTGTTCGATCCGCCGTTCTGCAATACTTCAATCGACGTCGGATATATCAAACGCTATCCGGCGGGTATCAGAGAAAACGGCGGGCAGTATACTCACGCGGCGGTTTGGCTCGCTATTGCGGCATTCAGACTCGGAATGTGCGATGACGGTGCGGAAATACTTGAAATGATCAGTCCTATAACCCATTCGTTCGAACCCGCCTACAAGACCGAACCGTATTTTCTCGCCGCTGATATTTATACTGCGCATATGCAGTCGGGGAGAGGCGGATGGACTATGTACACGGGCGCCGCCGCGTGGTATTACCGCGCTGTTATAGAGGAGATGCTCGGCCTGAAAAAACGCGGCCGCAGACTATATATAGATCCTCGCGTTCCTTCCGGTTGGCAGGGCTTTGAAGTTGCATGCGAGCTTGACGGTACGGAACTGAAAATTACCGCCAGGCGCACTGGGAAAAAGCGCGTCTTTTCAAACGGAACGGAGGTGGATTACGTCGCCCTTGACGGAGGCGAAAAAACGGTAATTGCGGAGTATTGACGCGAATTGCGCGGTGAATGCGGAGAGGCTGTTCTTCGGGCGGCTTCTCCGCAGGTGTTTTCAGTCGTTTTTGTTGAAAAATATACAAATATACACTTGATTAATGAGCGTGAATGTGTTACAATCTACAATGTATAAGGGTGTATTATGCGATAAATAGAAAGTTGAGGTACAAAAATGAACGAAAAGAAGCTTTTAATGATCGGAAATAGCTTTTCCTGGAACGCTTATACCTATCTGCAGAGCATAGCCGACAGCAGTCCGATGAAGCTTAAGGTTGGAGATCTTTGCTACGGCGGATGCAGTCTCCAGATGCACAAGAATTTCTTTGAGACCGGAGCCGAGGTTTACGGCTACGAGCATACCCGCAGAAAGAGCAACGGTTCCTGCGATATAAACACTGCGCTCGAGAGCGACGACTGGACTCATATTTCGCTGCAGCAGGTCAGCGGACTTGCCGGTAATTTTGACACGTATCAGCCGTACCTCGATTACGTTTACAACTACGTTCACAAGCGCGTACCGAACGCGGAGATAATAATACATCAGACGTGGGCGTATCAGCACGATTCCACACACGAACATTTTCCCGATTTCAATTGCGATCAGGACTATATGTTCAAGTGTGTGAAAGAAGCCTACTTCCGCGCTGCCGAAGCGATAGGAGCGAAGCATATAGTGCCGTCGGGCGAAGCGTTCCAGCTTGCCAGAGCGAGCGCTATCGGCGATACTCTCTGCGAGGACGGTTTCCACGCCAACGCCAAAGGGCAGTATCTCGCGGGCGGTGTCTTCTTCGAGGTCGTGACCGGCGGATCGATTTATGATTCGACCTTCAAGCCGGATAATATTAACGACGGGGATTTTGCGATTCTTCGCGACTGCATACACAAGGCCTGCGATATGTACGGCAGATGCGAATAAGATCCGCAGGGCATGCTTTCTGATTTTTAATGGTGGTTGATGAGATGAAAAGAACGATTACAGCGCTGATAATAATCGCTATGCTGGCTTCGCTGCTTCCTTCCGCGTGGATACACGCCGAAGGCGATGCGGACGCGCTCCGTGCGCAGCTTTCGCAAGCCGTTGATTCTGCGCGTCCGCTTCTCTATAAGGACAACAGCGAGCAGACCGAGAAGTATCTTTATGACCGGATTCTTCGCGCGGAGGCGGCGCTGTTTGAAGGCAACGCCGACGCGGAAACGCTTTACGGACTTCTGGAAGAGGTGGGTAACGGGATCGATTTTCTCGCGCCTATGAAGGGAAGCGAGCGTGTCCGGCTTATGTCATTCGATTACGTTACCTCTGACGATATCGCGCTTATGGCGAACAATGTCGGCGTCGTCAGCGTTGACTCCGAGAATAAGCCGGAAGCCGCGAGGCAGTCGCTGAAGATCGTTTCCGATGGCGGTATCGTTTATGATAACTCTTTCGAAAACGGCGTCGCGGGAGCTTCTCCGTTCGGTATGGATATGTTTGATACCGACGGACTTCGTCTTTGGATATGCTCCGACGCGCCCGCGACTGTTTCTCTGACCGTGGGCAAGCGCGCCGAAGCCGGCTGCTGTTCGCTTACCGCTTCCGGTATTCCCGTTGAAGGCGAAGGGTATATAACGATCCCGTATTATATGTTCGTTCCCGACACGGACGGCGCTCGGATCGAGACCGACGGACTGATGAATTATATCCGTGTTGTCTGCGAGGGCGCGGATACGCTTTATATTGCGGATCTCCACGCTTATCGCGAGACCGTCGACGTTTCCGGAAGGACGCCCTATTCCGAGGAACGCATCATTACCAGAGGCGGGATCGTCGATAACGCTAATTATAAAATCTACTCCGTTGATTCCTACGGCACCGATAATCCGAAAGCGGTGACCATAACCACTCAGATGAACAACTACGTTTTCACGCTTGAACCCGCGGCGGAGGGCGATCCTGCGCAGCTCTGGCAGTTTACGCCGGACCCGTCGGGTAATTCGACTTACAGAATCATCAACAAAGCGACCGCCTACGCAATGACGATGGGTAACGCCGCGACGGTGCTTACGTATGACACAATCGATTATAACGATACGACTCAGGAATTCGCCCTTACGGCGACTAAGGGGGAGTTTACTCTTCAGGTCCGCGGCGTCGCCAAGCTTACGCACGCCGGAACGACCGTCAAAGGCACGGCTTCAAACTCCTTTAAGAAGTTTGTGATCTGCAAGGTCAACGACGGCGGGTACGTACAGACGTGGAGCGACGAATTCGACGGCGACAAGCTCGATGATAATATCTGGCGCGCCGACACGGGATTCTTCTTCGGCGGGAAAAACTCCGCGCTTTATATCGATTCCGACGAAACCGCTTTCGTCGAAGACGGCGATCTTGTTCTGAGAACGCTTAACAGAGATCACAACGGTTATGAATCGGTCGCTCCGCATATTCTTTCCAGCGGCAAATACGCTATAAGCTACGGACGCGTGGAGATACGCGCAAAGATGCCTAAGGGATTCGGTATGTGGCCGGCGCTCTGGATGATGCCGGTCGACTCGATGAATATGGCTCGTTCCGAGATAGACCTTATGGAAATGCCTGTCACCGCCGACGAATACGACAGCCAGGGCGACAAGCTCTACGCCAGGCAGATTGGAACTCTGCACTGGACGAATCCGGCCGGGACCGAATACCTTGATAAACGCGTGGATATATACGCCGAGAATTTTGAGGATCTCGCGAACGATTATCACACTTATACTGTCGAGCTGGATACCGATCAGGTGCGTATGTATTTCGACGGCGCGCTTTGTATGTCGCTCAATCTCGATGACGACGGAAAGAGGTTCGCGTACGGTGACGTCGCGAGGTATATCATTCTTTCCTCCGGCGGCATCGAAGGAATCAGCGGCGCCGTTCTCGATCCCGAGAGATATTACGGCGACAAGGAACTCCGCGTCGATTACGTCCGCGCATATATCCGCTCCGAGCAGGGAACAGACGATACGCCGGATTTCACTTCCGATCGTTCCACCGTTACGTCGCAGGGCGTCGAGTATCTCGGCAGGGATTCGAACTTCTTTATGTCCAGTTTCCCGATGGATATTTCTGCGGACGGAACGCAGGGGATAATGGCGGATCAGTCCGGCATACTCTGCGTCTTCGATCCGCGCACGGGCGAGGTGCTTCAGACGGTGCCCACCACGATAAACTACAGGGCGTTTATCAGCGCCGCGTATTCTCCGGACGGCAAAAAGTTCGCGGCCGGCACCATGAACGGCTGCGCTGTAATATACGATACCTCCGATTTCTCAAAAGCGCCCGTCAGAATCAACAACGGCGCAACGATGCATTACTGCCTCGCCTTCACAAAAGACGGCGAACATCTGATCGCCGGCGGTTTTAACGGAGGCGCGCAGGCGCAGAGAAACCCAAATAACGGTTCGGTCACTGACGCGCACTATATCAGAGTTTTCAACGCCTCTACCGGCGCGCTTGAAAACGAGATATTTGTTGAAAGCGACCCGCTCTCCGCAGATCTTTCGCCGGACGGGAGTAAACTTGCGGTTACCACCACGAGCGCCGGCGTGTTTATTTTCAACACGGGCGACTGGAGCGAATACGCTCACTTCACGACCGAACACGTGAACACCGTGCAGTTCTGCCGCTTTTCTCCGGACGGTTCGCTTCTTGCGACCTCCGACGAAGCGGGCGAAGTCGTTATCTGGAGCGCTGCCGGTAAAAACGCCGTGCGCAGACTCGATACCGTCAACGAAAGCTCGGTCAGGAAATTCGCGTGGTCTCCTGACGGAGAATACATAGTTACCACCTGCACCGACAGCGCCGCCCGCGTTTACAGCGTCGAGAGCGGACGCTGCGTATCGCTCCTCGGCGGCTTCTCCGGACAGATCCACGAGGTCGCGTATTCGCCGGACGGCAGATTTATCGCCGCGGCTTCGCTTGACAGGACGATGAAGCTTTTCTATGCGGACGGAACTTACGTAAGTACGCTTATTCCCGGCGAACAATCCAATTACGGCCATATTGCGTCGAAAATATGCTTCACTCCCGACAGTAAATACGTTTATACGTCGAGTTATTCTTTCCCGTCCTGCGTCAATAGATGGGAGCTGCCTCAGACGGCCGACAAATCCGTCCTCAAGGCCGCGATCGACGCCTGCTCCGGGCAGTCGCCCGAGCTTGAGAACGCGAAGGCGGTTTACGGCATGAAGTACGCTTCCGCTAAGTCGGTCGCTTCAGCGGCCGCAGCGCTTACCGGTACCGCGCTTCCGGCTTCTTTCAGAACCGTATCCGTTTCGGCGGACGGCGAATCCTTCGCGGAATCCGCTTCGGTATTCCGCAACGGCTGGCTTTATATAAGCGCAGAAGTATCGCGTGCGTGCGAGCCTTCCGTCGTTATCAAAAAGAGCGGCGAACTTCCGGTCGAAATGCCCGTCGGTCAATTCAAGATTTCGTACGTCGACACGGGCGACGGTTACGTCAGACTGCTTCTGAGGATGCGTGCCGCCGAAGGCGAATACACGGTTTATTTCGTCGATTCCGACGGCGAAAGCTCCGCAAGCGCTTCCGTAATCGTGAGCGATGTTGCGACCACCCGCGATTTCTTCTACACGGTATCCGGCGGCGAGGTCACGATAACCGGCGCCAAGTGCGGAACCGAATCGGTTTATATTCCCGACTATATCGACGGTTATCCCGTAACTGCGATAGGCGACTACGCGTTCCAGAACTACGGCCAGACCGTATTGCATATGAAGCTCCGTCTCCCGTCGACATTGAAAACCATCGGTGCATACGCGTTCTACGAATGCACCTCGCTTGAGGAGCTCGATCTCCCGAACGGACTTGAATCGATAGGAACATACGCCTTCGGCAGATGCCTGTCGCTTGCGCACATCGACGTTCCGTCGAGCGTCAGAACGCTCGGATACAACGCGTTCTATTACGCGCGCGGCACGTCGTATATAAAGGTCGGGAGCGGTCTTAAAAACGTTCCGGGCAATACTTTCTATATGACGGTCAGCAACCGTTGCTTCATCTTTGATGAGGGCGTGCAGACCGTTCAGGGGTATATCTCGTCCAACGCAAGGCTGATAAAAAGAGTGTACGTTCCTCGCAGTATGACGAATATGAACAGGAATTTCATATCGAATATGCTCGGCACCGTAAAGCTTTACGGATATCCCGGGACCTACGCGGAGACCTTCGCCGCTTCGGACGCGCGCTTCGAGTTCGTGCCGCTTGCGGCTCCGGCGATCACCGGCGTTGAGGAAGGGAAGACCTACGACCTTTACGACGGACCGGTCGCCGCCTCCTGGAACGACGGTCATATAGCGTATCTGAATGGAAAGACCTACTACGCCGACAGACCGATTACCGAGCCCGGCGAATATACGCTTAAGGTCGTCAACGGATACGATGAGTTCACGACCGAAATCAGCTTTACCGTTGTCGATACCACTCCGCTCAGGGGCGACGCCGACGGAGACGGAGTTATTACCGTTTCCGACGCGCTGCTTACGCTCCGCGCCGCTGCGCGGCTTTACGCTCCCGCGGAGAAAGTGACCGCAGCCATAGATCTTGACGGCGACGGAGAAATCACCGTTGCCGACGCTCTGGCGGTTTTGAGGATCGCCGTAGGCCTTGATTGAGTTTAAGTATAACTAACTGACGAACGCCATGCGTTCGGAACGGAGGACAATATGATCAAGAGAGTTATTACCGCCGTCGTGATGCTCGCATTTGCGATATCGCTGCTTCCGTCCGCGCTGATTTCCGCGGACGCGCCTTCGGATCAGCTGCGTCAGCAGCTTTCCGCCGTGATGGAGTCCGCGCGCCCGCTGCTTTTCAAAGACAACAGCGAGCAGACGGAGAAATATCTTTATGACAGATATCTCCGCGCCGAAGCGGCGTTGTATAATCGGTTTGCCGCGGAGGATGAACTTTCCGCGCTCATCTCCGAGCTTTCCTCCGGGATCGAACTGATCGCGCCTATGAAGGGCAGAGAAGACGTCAGACAGCTTTCGTTTGACACGCTTACAGACGCCGATATCGCGCAGATGTCTTCCTCCGTCGGCGCTCTTCGTCTCGACGCGGAGCATAAACCGGAAGGCGCGGCGCAGTCGGTCGAAATATCCGGCGACGGCGTTCTCGTTTACGACAACTCTATTCCCGGCGGAATTGCCGGCGTTTCTCCCTTCGGTATGGACGCCTCCGATACTGACGGCTTACGCCTCTGGCTGAGCGTTGACGCGCCTTCGACCGTCGCGCTTACCGTCGGAAAAGTTTCCGCGTCCGGCGGTTATTCGCTGACCGTATCGGATATTCCCGTTGAGGGTGAAGGGTATATCACCGTTCCGTATTACTTCTTCGTTCCGTTTGGCGACGGTGCGGAGATCGAAACCAACGGTCTTATGAACAGTATTCGCGTCGAGTGCGAAGGCGCCTCCGTGCTTCGCATCGCGGGGCTCTGCGCCTACCGCGAAATCGTCGACGTTTCAAATCGCAAGGCCTATTCCGAGCAAAAGATAAACACCAGAGCCGCGATAGTCAATAACGCTTATTATAAGATTTATACCGCTGACTCTTACGGTACCGATTCTCCGAAAGCGATCACGCTCGGCCCGGTTCCGGATGAGACCGCTTTTCTTTGGGAAGGCGCTATAAATACGAAGGATGAAAGAATGTCTTACAGTATCGAGCCGGCGGAAGAAGGTCTGCTTACTCAGCTCTGGCAGCTTTCGCCCGATCCTTCCGGAAACGGTACGCTCAGAATAATAAACAAGGCCAGCGCCTGCGCGATGAGGATACCTTCATCCGCTTCTCTGGTGTTCGATAAGGTCGATTATAACGATATTTATGAAGAGTTTTCGCTTTCCGCCGCAAGAGGAGAGTTCACAATTCAGGTGAAAAACGTCGGCAAGCTGACCTACACCGGCACCACATTAAAGGTCACCGGTTCGTCGACTGTTAAGAAGTTCGTTATCTGCAAGGTCAACGACGGCGAATACGTCAGCACGTGGAGCGACGAGTTCGACGGCGAAGCGCTTGACAGTTCAATCTGGCAGGCGGACAGCGGTTTCTTCTTCGGCGGCGGCAACAGCGCGCTCTACGTCGATTCCGACGACACCGCCTTTCTCGAGGACGGCAACCTTATACTCCGCACATTCGCCGGCGACTATAACGGCTACCAGTCCAAAGCGCCGCACCTGAAGACGAACGGAAAATACGCGATGACTTACGGCAAATTCGAGATCCGAGCGAAAATGCCGAAGGGCATGGGAATGTGGCCGGCGATCTGGCTCATGCCCGTCGATTCCATGAATATGGCGCGCTCCGAGATCGACCTTATGGAAATGCCCGTTCAGCACGACGATTACGTTAAATACGGCGACGATCTTTACGGTCAGCAGATAGCCACGTTCCACTGGAGCGACGCGAGCGGTAAGAAGAACTGGGCGAAACCGCTCTACATATATTCCGAAAACAAAGTATCTCTCGATGAGGATTACCATGATTACGCTGTCGAAATCGACACAGATCAGGTGAGAATGTACTTCGACGGCGCGCTGATCGTAACGCTTAATCTTGTCAACGACGGCATCAAATTCGCTTACGGCGATGTGCCGAGGTATATCATCCTTTCATCCGGCGGTATCCAGGGCGACGGCTACTGCGTCGTGTATCCGCAGTACGAATATCACGACAGGGAAATGGTAGTCGATTACGTTCGAGTTTCGGTCCGCGAGGAGCAGTTTACTGACGATACGCCCGACTTTACGGCCGACTCCTCCGTGCAGAGAGCGAGCGCCGTCGAATACATGGGGAGAAACTACAACAGCTTTATGTATAACTTCCCGATGGCGATCTCGCCGGACGGAACGCAGGCGGTAATGGCAGATCAGGCCGGCTTCCTCTGCGTATTCGATCCCCGCACTAACGAGCTGCTCGATACCGTTTCCACGGAGAAGTATAACGCCTTCCTCTCGGTCGCGTATTCGCCCGACGGAAGCAAGGTCGCCGCGGCGACCATGACCGGTTCGGTTATAATATACGATACTTCCGATTTCTCCAAGGCGCCTGTGAAAATACACAACGGCGCGACTATGCAGTATTCACTGTGCTTCACCGCCGACGGTCAGCATATCGTAACCGGCGGTTTCAACGGCGGCGCGCAGTCGCTTAAGAACCCGGTAAACAGTTCCGTTACCGAGCCGCACTATCTCCGCGTATTCAGCGCGGCGAGCGGCGCGAAGGAGCATGAGCTCTTCGTCGAAAGCGATCCGCTTTCGATCGACCTTTCGCCCGACGGGACGAAGCTCGCGGTGACGACCACCAGCGCCGGAGTGTTCGTTTTCAACACCGAAGACTGGAGCGAATACGCTCACTTCACGACCGAGCACATAAATACGATCAACCGCTGCCGCTTCTCTCCGGACGGTACTTTGCTCGCGACCGCTGACGAAGCAGGCGAGGTCGTTTTTTGGAACGTTGCCGATAAGGCTGCGGCAAGCCGCCTCGACACCGTCAACGAAAGCTCGGTCAGAACCCTTTCGTTCTCGCCGGACGGCAGATATATCGTCACAAACAGCAACGATACCGCCGCCCGCGTTTACAGCGTTGAAAGCGGCAGATGCGTTTCGCTTCTCGGCGGATTCGACGGCATAATCAACGAGGCGGCGTATTCGCCGGACGGCAAATACGTTGTCGTTTCCTCGTTCGACCATACGCTCAAGCTCTTCGCCGCCGACGGAACGTATATCAGCACTCTGCTTCAGAAAGACGATCTCCAGTCAGAAGGTCACGTTTCATCCGCGATATGCTTTACCCCGGACAGCAAATACGTGCTTTGCACCGAGATTTCGCTCCCGTCATGCGTTAACCGCTGGGAGCTGCCCAAAAACGTTGACAAGTCCGCGCTGAAAGCGGCGATAGATGAATACGAGGAGCAGGATGAAAAGCTCGAGAACGCGCAAAAGGTGTGTTCGCTTAAGTACGCCACAAGCACGATGGTTTCAGAGGCGCTTGCCGAATTGACAGGCGAATCCGCGGAGCCTTCCTTCCGTTCGGTTTCCGTTTCCGTTGACGCCGCTGACTACGCCGCTTCGGCGAACGTTTTCCGCGACGGCTGGATATATGTCAAAGCTGACGTTTCGATCCTTGCGGATAACGTTTTTGTTGAGATACTCAACACCGCCGAAGAAAGCAGCGTGCGTATACCCGCCGGTCAGCTTAAAATGGGCGGCGAGCTTATAGACGCGCCTTATGAAAGCGTGCTCATGCGCACGTATATAGAGAAGGCGGGTAACTACCGCATCCGCCTCGTCAACTCCGATACCGGCGAGATTTCCTCCGCCGTTACCGTTTCGGTTGACGAGAACGCCACGACGCGCGACTTCCTCTACACCGTAAACGCCGACGAAACGGTCACGATCAACTCCTGCAAGACGGGAGCCGAGTATCTGTATATACCTGATTACATAGACGGATATCCCGTTACGAATATCGCCGACTACGCCTTCGCGAACTACGGCAGGACCGTGCGCCATATGAAGCTGCGTCTGCCGACAACGCTGAAGCGCATAGGCAACTATTCTTTCAGCGAGTGCGCTTCGCTTGAGGAACTCGAGCTGCCGGAAGGCCTTGAATACATCGGGCAGTATGCGTTCCAGCGCTGCCTCAGCCTCGCGTGCATCGAAATACCCGACAGCGTAACAACCCTCTCTGCAAACGCTTTCAATTACGTCCGCGGAGCGAGATACGTCAAGATCGGCGGCGGATTGACTACTGTGCCGGGAAACACCTTCCCGTCGTCGATAGGCAACAGATGCTACATTTTCGCCGAGGGCGTTAAAACAATCAACGCGAACGTTTCGAATCTGGCGTTTCTGCTTGAGCGCGTTTATATCCCGAGAAGCGCGACGACCGTCAACGCGAGCTGCCTGCGCGGACCTTATTACACCGTCAAGGTTTACGGTTATCCCGGCACCGCTGCCGAAACATACGCGGCGACGAGCGACAAACTCGTATTCGTGCCGCTTGCCGCTCCGGTGATAAGCGGAGTTGAAGATGGTGAAACCTACGACATTTATGACGGAGCCGTCAGCGCAACGTGGGACGACGGCCACGTCGCATACCTGAACGGCGAGTATTACGACGCCGGAAAGCCCATCACTCAGCCCGGCGAATACACGCTCAAAGTCATCAATGGCTACGATGAGTTCACCACCGAGGTGAGCTTTACCGTGGTTGATACCACGCCGGTTCCGGGGGACGCGGACGGAGACGGAGAGATCACCGTATCCGACGCGCTGCTGACTCTACGCGCGGCCGCGGGACTTTACGCTCCGAGTGAAAAGGTGACGGCCGCTATCGATCTCGACAGCGACGGAGAGATCACGGTAGCCGACGCTCTTGCGGTTCTCAGAAAAGCGATAGGACTCTGATTTAGAAGAATTATTTAATAATAGTCTGGAGGAATACCAAGTGAGCGACGTTAACGAGTACAACAATGAAGTCGAAGTGATCCAGCAAACGACAACGAGGGAAGAGACGGACAAGAAGTGTCCGTCCTGCGGCGGCGTTATGGATTTCGATCCGGTTTCCGGCGGACTGCTTTGTCCGTACTGCGGGCACCAGCAGGCGATACCGCCTCATGAATCGAACGAGGAACGCTGCATGGAGCAGGATTTCTACTCGGCGGCCGAAAGGGGAAACTGCGACTGGGGAGTTGAGAAAAAGACCGTCATCTGCAAATCCTGCGGCGGCGAGTCGATTTACGACGCGCTGCAGATAGCCGACGTATGCCCCTACTGCGGTTCGAATCAGGTTATGGAGGAGGCGGCCGTTAATACGCTCGCTCCAGGCGGCGTTTGCCCGTTCAGGATCGATGCCAAGACCGCGGGCGAAAGATTCACCGCGTGGATCAAGAAAAAGCTTTTCTGCCCGTCGAAAGCGAAGCAGAGCGCGCGCCCCGACGCCTTCAAAGGCGTATATCTGCCTTACTGGACGTTCGATTCCCAGACAGAAACGGACTATACCGCCCGCTACGGTATAGACCACACCTATACAGACAGCAACGGAAACACCCACACAACCACGACGTGGTACAACACCTCCGGGCATTATTCCTGCTTCATAGACGATCAGGCCGTCTGCGGCACCACGCGTTATAACGAGGCGACGCTGCGTTCGATCGAGCCGTATGATACCGCGAATAATAAGAAGTACAAGCCCGAATACATAGCGGGATTCATTTCCGAACGCTACTCTATCGGACTCAACGACGCGTGGGAGAAGGGAAAAGGCTACATATCGTCCCGCCTCGAATCGGATATTACGGATCAGGTCCGCAGAGCGCACCACGCCGACCACGTCAACAGCGTCAGAATGGCGACGAAGTATTTCGATATTAAATATAAATATCTGCTGCTTCCGGTATGGCTGTCGTCGTTTAAGTATAAGGAAAAGATATTCCAGTTCATGGTCAACGGCGAAACCGGAAAGGTCGGAGGAAAGTCCCCGGTATCCGCGCTGCGCGTCGCTATCGCGGTCCTTATCGGCCTTGCGCTTGCCGCCGGACTGTTGTATCTTTATACAAAGAAGTAATGAAGCGGTTTGTCAACCATATTAAGTTGACTATGCGCTATACTAATCAGTTTAGGAGGAATCACAATGAAGTCAAGAATGAAGAGTGTCATTGCTGCGCTTCTCGCGTTTGCGATGATCGCGACGTCTTACGTCGCGCTGCCGGCGTCGGCGAAGACCGCGGGCGATAATCTTATCGTCAACGGCGGTTTTGAAGACGGCACGGACGGATGGCTCATCTATTCCGGCACGACGCTGTCTACCGAAGCGCATACCGGCAGCAATGCGTTGAGTCTTTTCGGCTCAAACAAATACGAAAAGGTAGCCAGACAGACCGGTATCGCTCTTGAGGCGAATAAGGATTACACCTTTACCTTCTGGGCGAAGGTCGCGTCGAATTCTGCCCAGGGCGCTTCCAAGGGTTTCCATATATATATTATGGATAAAAGCGGCGCTACCAAGATAGGAACCGTTTATTTCGGCCTTACCTCCGATTGGAGAGAATACACGGTCGATTTCAACAGCGGCGATTTTACCGAGTGCTATATCAATATATCCACTCCCAGCGCACCGGACGGCGGTATCGCCGTTATTGATGACCTCGTTATGCAGAAGGTCGAGGATCCCGACACCGCCATGATCAAGAACGGCGGCTTCGAGAACGCCACCATCGATCCGTGGCTCGTTTATTCCGAAACCGCGCTCACTGCGGAAGCGCACGAGGGCGCCAAGGCGCTCTGCCTTAAAGCTCCCGCCGGCTCCGCGAACTACACCAAGGTCGCCAGACAGAACGGCATA
>JAFZQJ010000017.1 GCA_017620395.1 Clostridia bacterium
GGCGCAGACAACCCCTCAGTCGCCTCCGGCGACAGCTCCCCTTGCACAGGGGAGCCGGCCGACGCTCTGCGTGAGGCGGGGGATTCCTCGCTTGCGCTTGGAATGAGAGATGCGCAGCAGGCGGTCGAAGCCGCCGCCAAGGGCGCGGAAGGGGCGGCATTGAGCGCTGTCGAAGGCGCAGACAACCCCTCAGTCGCCTCCGGCGACAGCTCCCCTTGCACAGGGGAGCCGGCCGACGCCGCGAACGCCGCTTTCGGCGGACAGCCTGTCTACAGCGGACGTCCGGTGCAGCAGCCCTACGGGCAGCAGCCGCCGCTTTTCGGCCCGCAGGGGAATCCCGAGCAGCCGCATCAGTATCAGAATAACGCCGCCTTCGGCGGTTACACCTCATCCGTCACGGGCGCCGGCGCGCCCGCGACACCTTCCCCTCAAGGGGAAGGCTTTGCGCAGCCGCAGCAGAATAACGCCGCCTTCGGCGGCTTCGTGCCGCCGGTGCCGGAGCAGATGCTCGACAGGCGCAATATCCCGGACGGACCTCCGAGAGGGCAGTTTGTGCCGAACGGACAGCAGGGGACGGGGGATTCCTCGCCCTACGGGCTCGGAATGACACCTCATCCGTCGTCGCCTTCGGCGACGCCACCTTCCCCTCAAGGGGAAGGCTTTGCGCAGCCCTACGGACAGCAGCAGTACCCCCAGCAGCAGTATCAGCAGCCCTACGGCGCTCCCTACGGACAGCCCTACGGCGCTCCCTACGCCGCGCCGCAGCAGAAGAAGTCCAAAAAGGGACTGTGGATCGCGATCGTCGCGATAATCCTCGTGCTCGGGCTCGCGGCGGTGGCGCTCTTCGTCTGGCCGGGCTTCCTCAAGGGAGGCAGCCCCATCGACGGCGAATGGACCGGCGAATACGGCGAGACGATGACGATCGGCGACGGCAGGATCTCCATAGATCACGGTCAGAACGGCACGAACGTCTTTGAGTTCACGCTCGACGGCGACAAGCTCGAGCTGACGCAGATCTCCGAAATGACCTATAAGGTAGAGGGCGACGAGCTCACGCTCACCGTGCTCGGCGGCGAAGGGACTAAGATAATCGCAACGCGCGTTTCCGGTTCCGGCGGCATCGAGGGCGTCTGGGGCGACCTGCGCGTCGTCGACGAAGACGGCGATTCAAGCAGCATCAGCGGCTCCACTATGGAGTTCAACGGCGGCAAGTACGTCAGCAAACAGCAGTACGCGGCCGATATAGAGGGCGATTATGAGGTCAGCGGCGACAGGATCGTCGTCAGAAACACCTCGCAGAAGCTCAGCTTCACCTATACCCTCGAGGGCGACAAACTCACCTTCTGGCGCGTCAACGACGACGGCGAACGCGAGAAGGTCGAGGAGTACGTCCGCAAAAACGCCTCCGGCGGCAAAGAGCCGGACGATCCCCTCAAGGGAAGGTGGGTCGGCGAGTATGAAGACACGCTCGTCCTCAACGGCGACGGCACCGGCAGCTACCTCCGCGGCGGCGAGAACGAATCCCTTACCTACAAGATCAACGGCGACAAGCTCAATATGACCCGCGGCGGCGAAAACTTCAATTATACCTACGAGCTCGAGGATAACGCTCTGGAAATATACGAGGAGGACGGCGAGTTCGTCGAGGCCTTCTATCTCGAAGGCACCGAGCCGCCGAAGCCGAAGTACAGAGGCGCGGAGGTCAACGGCGACTGGGATTTCAACATCGACGACGTTGACTACAGCGACATGTACGACGCGATGATGGGAACGGCGATCGAGTCCACCGGCACGAGCGAAGCCGTGCGCCGCATCCTCGCGGACGAGAGCTTCAAGGAGGCGCTCAAGCCCTCCATCACCTCGCTGCTCAGCGACTACGACTTCGAGTTCCGCGACGACGGCGGCGTTTATATGATAATCGACGCCGAGCTCTACCGCGACTTCATGGTCAAGACGCAGGAGGCGATGATCCCGCTGCTGCGCGAGTTCACCAACGAGGAGGCCGCAAACTATATCGGCGCTACCGTTGAGGAGCTCGAGAAGTATCTCACCGAGAACGGCATCACCTGGAGTCAGTACGTCGACGAGTTCGTCGCGCCGAACCTCGGCGTCAGCTCGCAGTTCGACGACGCGACGCTCGAGCAGATGCTCGGCGGCACGATGAACGCCTACGGCGAGATCGAGACGAAGGGCGGCACCTTCACGCAGTCGGGCGACAAGGTCACGCTGACCGGCCCAGCCGGCGACGTGACGGTCTTCGTTATGGAGACCGACGATTTGATGACCGTCGAGAGTTTCACCGCCCCCGCCGGCACGAGCGAGGCGGCTACGGCGCTGCTCGACGCGCTGAAAGGCTTGAAGTTCGTAAGATCGTAAAGCGGTGATTTTCGGCCCTTTGCGGCTTGTCGTCCTCGGCGGGCAGATAGCCCAGCCGTCGTCCTTCCGCGCCGCAAATCATCCGAAAATCCCTCGCTTATCCGCGACTTCTTTTCAGATAACGAAACCGGCCGTTTTGCCGAATGTGCGTAAGAAGGGAGCAGCTATATGGATAAAATATGCAAAAACTGCGGGAGTCCGATGCCCGCCGAAGCGAAGTTCTGCACCGAGTGCGGGTGCGGCGAGTTCGTCGAGCAGGCCGCCGAGGCGGCCGACGCTCTGCGCGAGGCGGGGGATTCCTCGCTTGCGCTCGGAATGACAGGCGGGCAGCAGGCGGCGCAGCCGCAGGGCTTCGCCGGCGGCGACGCTTACAACCCCTCAGCCGCCTACGGCGGCAGCTCCCCTTACACAGGGGAGCCCGCGCAGCCCTACGGGCAGCAATACCCCCAACAGCAGTATCAGCAGCCTTACGGACAGCAGCCCTACGGCGCTCCTTACGGACAGCCTTACGGCGCTCCTTACGGACAGCCTTACGCCGCGCCGCAGCAGAAGAAGTCCAAGGGACTGTGGATCGCGATAATCGCGATAATCCTCGTGCTCGGGCTGGCGGCGGTCGCGCTCTTCGTCTGGCCGGGCTTCCTGACGGGCAAAAAGTCCGTCGAGGGCGAATGGGTAAACGACAGAAGCGGCTTCGCGCTCGAATTCAAGGGCGACAAGGCGACCGTCCGTTCCGGCGAAGACACTACCGAATACGCCTGCGTTCGCGAGGATAACAAGCTCAAACTCACCAACGGCGACGAAACGCTTGAATATATCTTCAAGGTCATCGGCGACGCGCTCACCCTCTATTATCAGGAGGACGGCGTTTCCTTCCCCGAGGCGTACACGCGCAAGGGCGCCGAAACTCCGAAGGGGCGCGAGATCGTCGGCAGATGGGCGAGCGATTCGGTCAAGGATTTCATCGTTGACGACGGCGCCATCACCGAGATTTCCTACGACGACGTCAAGACCACCTACACCTACGAGATCGAGGATAACAAGCTCAAAGTCACCCCCGACGACGCGGCTTCCGAGCCCTTCGTCCGCACCTTCGAGGTCGTCGACGGCAGGTTCAAGCTCTACGACGAGGACGGCGAGGAGACGATGAACTTCCGCCAGAAGGGCGGTTCCGAACTCGCCAAAAAGGCGTTCGCGGGCGACCTCAACGGCACGTGGGATAACGGCTACGGCGGCGAGATCGTCATCGACGGCGACCGCCTCCGCGGCGCGAACGGCCGCGATTATTCGCTGAAGCTCGAGGACGGTATCTTCACCGTCTACGTCCCCGACAGCGACGATACCGAGAGCTACCGCTACGAGCTGGACGGCGATACGCTCAAGCTCTACAACGTCGACAGCGGCGAGCTCGAGGCGACGCTCACCCGCAAGGGCGGCAAGCCGGAAAGCGGGTTCGACTCCGCGATAGTCGGCAGATGGGTCGATCAGGTCGGCATCAAGCTTGTTATCAACGAGGATGGCGCCGGTACCTATGACGGCAAGGGCGTTACCCTCACCGCGAAGGACGGCAGGATGGTCTGGACGAACGAGAACGACGGCGCTTCTTACAATTATACTTATAAGCTCGAGGACGGCAAGCTGATCATACACGATCCCAACGAAAACGTCACCTGGACCTACACCCGCGAGAGCGAGAAGCCCGCGGCGTCGGTCGATCCCTACCTCCTCGGCTACTGGGAGGACGGCGACGGCGACATGCTGACGATCTACGCCGACGGCACCGCGACCTATATGGACGACGAGGTCTTCAATATCTCCGCCGCGGACGGCACGATGGTCTGGACCGAGGGCGGCGTGTCGGAGACCTACACCTACACGCTGAACGGCGACTTCATGACGCTTTACGACGAGGACGGCGCCGGCTTCGATTTCCACCGCCCCGGCGCGAAAAGGGCGGTCACGCTCGACGACCTCGTCGGCTCGTGGAAGACCGCCGACGGTTATTCCGCGCTGATCACGTCCGACGGCATATACACCGCCTCCGACGGGACCGAGTACGTGATCGAGCTTCAGGGCGACGTCATGCGCCTCTATATCCCGCAGAGCGAGGAGGATTACCGCCAGCGCTTCACGCTCGAGGGCGATACGCTGACCTTCTTCAGCGACGACGGTTCCTCGATCGCGTATTACAGGGAGAAGCAGTAAGGCGCGATTGCGCGTGCGCGCTCTGCGCGCCGCGCATTCGCGCAGGTAAATTCGCGGGCGCTGCCCGCGAGGTAAATTTGCGGCTTGCGCCGCAAGGTAAATCGCCGCGCTTGGCGCGGCGGGTAAATTCACGCCGAGGCGTGAGTGAAGGAGCAAATTGCCGAAGGCAATTTGAATAATTCAAATCGCGGAGCGATTTGGTCCTTACCTCATCCCGCAGGGATGAATTTACCTCGGGCGAAGCCCGAATTTACCTCACGCCGAAGGCGTGAATTTACCTCGCCCGAAGGGCGAATTTAACTCATCCCGAAGGGCGAACGTTTCTTATGATAGCAAAATCCATCACAATAAAAGATTTCCGCAATATCGCGGCGGCGGAGCTGGAGTTCGATCCCGAGCTGACCGTGCTGCGCGGCGACAACGCCCAGGGCAAGACCAACATGCTCGAGGCGGTCTTCGCCGCGTCATGGGGCAGGAGCTTCCGCGCGCAGCGCGAGAGCGACCTCATCCGCGAGGGCGCGGAGTCCGCGTCCGTCGACCTGCGCTTCGACAGCGCCGGCAGGGAGCAGGAGATAGGCCTTCGCTTTTTCCGCGATCCGCAGCGCAGGCGCGAGATCGAGATAAACGGCGTGCCGCAGAAGCGCGCCGGGGAGCTTTACGGGCGGTTCGCCGCCGTGCTCTTCGTGCCCGCGCACCTCGAAATAGTGCGCGGCGCGCCGGAGGAGCGCAGGAAGTTCCTCGACATGGCGCTCGCGCGCGAGAAGCCCGCGGCGCTCAAGCTCATGCTGAACTACCGGCGCGCGCTCGAGCAGCGCAACCGCGTTCTGAAGGACGCGCGTATGTTCAGCGGGCTGGACGACCTGCTCTCCGCGTGGGACGGGCGTCTGGCGCAGCTCGGCGCGGAGCTTTCCGCGCAGCGGGCGGCGTTCTGCGCGAGGCTTTCGGAGTCGGCGCGGCGCGTGTATTCCGAGCTCGCGTCGGGCGAGGAGTTCGCCGCCGGGTTCGAGTGCAGCGGCGGCGCGACCGCGGAGGAAGCGCTTGAGATTCTGAAAAAGACCCGCGCGGACGACCTGCGGGTGGGCTACACCACCTGCGGCGCGCACCGCGACGATATACGCATCTCCGTCGCCGGACGCGACGGGCGGCGGTTCGCTTCGCAGGGACAGCAGCGTTCCGCGGTCATCGCGCTGAAGCTCGCCGAGGCGGAGCTCCTGCGCGAAAGCGCCGGCGAGCCGCCGGTGCTCCTGCTCGACGACGTGCTCTCCGAGCTGGACGCGGGCAGGCGGGATTTCCTGCTTTCGCGCGTCGGCGGCATGCAGCGGATAGTTACCGCGTGCGACGCGAGCGTTTTCACCGACGGGAAGGTGTACCGCGTTCAAAGCGGGCGCTTTGAACGCGAGTGAAGGATATGAAACGGTATTACGTCTATATGGCGACGAATTGGGACAACCGCGTGCTGTATATCGGCGTGACGAATAATATCGAAAGACGGATGTACGAGCATGCCAACGGCGTATGCGGCGGTTTTACGGCAGAATACCGGATACATAAGCTTGTATATTGCGAATGTACGGGCGACGTGCGCGCGGCGATCGCGCGCGAAAAGCAGTTGAAGGGCTGGAGAAGAGAAAAGAAGGACGCGTTAGTGAACAGCGTTAATCCGGAGTGGAAAGATTTGATGAAGGTCAAGTGAGCGCGAAGGACGCTTCCGGACGCGCACACGTTGTCATCCTGAGCGAAGTAACGCGCAGCGTTACGAAGTCGAAGGATCTTGAAGGTAACGGTTGTGTTATCGGAAAAGTGTGCAGTCGGAAACGGGGGTTACGCTTCGTTTTCTTGCGCAACGTTGCGTTTTCTTGGGCGGCGTTCCGCTGAAAAGGCAAGCTCGTCTGTAAGATCCTTCGACTGCGCGATGCTTCGCATCGCTCCGCTCAGGATGACAAAGGGCGGCGCGGGTGCGAGAATGCACGGACGAGCGATGCTCGTCCCTACGGCGCCGCTTTCGGCGCAGAGAGACAGACAACGTATGTACATAACCTTAGGCACGGAAGTGTTTTCCGACCGCGACGTGGTCGGGATATTCGATATGGACGCCACGACCGTTTCCAAGCGCACGCGGGATTTCCTCCGCGCCGCGCAGGAGGGCGGGCGCGTCGTCGACACCTCGTTCGAGCTGCCCAAGGCGTTCGTCGTCGCCGCGAGGCGCGGCGCGCGCGGCAGGGACGGCGAGAGGGTGTATATTACGCAGTATAATACGCAGACGATAAGCAGAAGAGCGTAACGCAGACCGAATTGTTACCGGACGCGCACACGTTGTCATCCTGAGCGAAGGCGAAGCCGGAGTCGAAGGATCTTGAAGGTAACGTGTGTGTTTTAGGGAAAGTGTGCAGTCGGAAGCGGGGGTTACGTTAAGTTTTCTTACGCGGCGTTCCGCCGGAAAGGACAGTTCGTCTTTAAGATCCTTCGACTGCGCGGACTTCGTCCGCTCCGCTCAGGATGACAGACCTGCCCCTGCGGCGCAAGTGATATTGACGCTTCGCGTCAGTGGTATTTATGCTTCGCATAAGTGATATTATCGCTTCGCGATAGTGATATTGCGGCTTTGCCGCAGATGATAGGAGAAAACCATGGAACAGGAAAAGGTAACACAGGAATACGGCGCAGAACAGATCCAGGTGCTCGAAGGGCTCGAGGCAGTGCGGGTGCGTCCCGGCATGTACATCGGCTCGACCGGACCCCGCGGACTGCACCACCTCGTCTACGAGATCGTCGACAACGCGATCGACGAGGCGATGGCGGGCTACTGCGACCTCATCACCGTCGAGCTGCTGGACGACGACGTCGTCCGCGTCACCGACGACGGGCGCGGAATCCCCGTCGGAATACACGAAAAGGAGGGCATCTCCGCGGTCGAGCTCGTCTTCACGAAGCTCCACGCCGGCGGCAAGTTCGGCGGCGGCGGATACAAGTGGTCCGGCGGCCTCCACGGCGTCGGCGCGAGCGTCGTCAACGCGCTTTCCGAATGGCTGAAGGTCGAGGTGCGCGACGGCTCCAACGTCTACCGCCAGGAGTTCCACCGCGGCAAGGTCGTCACCCCGCTCGTCAAGGGCGAAGCCACGACCGGGCACGGCACCACCGTCACCTTCAAGGCGGACGCCGAGATCTTCGAGACCACGCGCTACGAATACGAAACGCTGCTTACGCGTCTGCGCGAGCAGGCGTTCCTCGACGCCGGAACGCGCATACTCTTCACCGATAAGCGCTCCGACTCGGACGGGCAGTCGAACGACCTCTGCTACGAGGGCGGCATCCGCTCCTTCGTCGAGTTCCTGACCGAGCGCCGCAGCGTTACCGCGCTGCACGACGACGTCATATACTTCCGCAGCGAATACGACGACAAGGTCGCCGAGGTCGCCATGCAGTATAACGACGGCTACAACGAGCTCGTGCTCTCCTTCGCCAACAACGTCAACACGATGGAGGGCGGCACGCACGAGACCGGCTTCAAGACCGCGCTGACGAAGGTGCTCAACGCCTACGGCCGCAAGTTCAACCTGATAAAAGAGAACGAGAAGGACCTCTCCGGCGAGGACGTCCGCGAGGGCATCACCGCCGTCATCTCCGTCAAGCTCAAGGACGCGCAGTTCGAGGGGCAGACGAAGACGAAGCTCGGCAGCAGCGAGATGCGCACGATGGTGGGCAACCTCGTTTCCGAGAAGCTGGAGGTCTACCTCGAGGAGAACCCTGCCGTCGGCCGCACGATAATCGACAAGTGCATGCAGGCGGCGCGCGCCCGCGAAGCGGCGCGCAAGGCGAGGGAGCTGACGCGGCGCAAGTCCGCGCTGGACGGCGCTTCGCTGCCCGGCAAGCTCGCCGACTGCACCGACCGCGACCCGACTCACACCGAGCTTTTCATCGTCGAGGGCGACTCCGCGGGCGGCTCCGCCAAGGACGGCCGCGACCGCACCTTCCAGGCGATCCTCCCCCTCTGGGGCAAGATGCTCAACGTCGAGAAGGCGCGGCTCGACAAGGTATATTCCAACGAGAAGCTCATGCCGGTAGTGACCGCGCTCGGCACCGGCATCGGCGAGGAGTTCGACCTGACGAAGCTCCGCTACGGCAAGATAATCCTCATGGCCGACGCCGACGTCGACGGCAGCCACATCCGCACGCTGCTGCTGACCTTCTTCTTCCGCTTCATGCGCCCGCTCATCGAGGAGGGGCACGTGTTCATCGCCCAGCCCCCGCTTTATAAGCTCAAGAAGGGCAAGGTCGAGAACCTCGCCTACACCGACGCCGAACGCGACCGCTATATGCTCGAAATGGGCGAAAACGTCGACATCCAGCGCTATAAGGGCCTCGGCGAAATGGACGGCCACGAGCTCGGCGACACCACGATGGACCCGCGCCACAGGATACTGATAAAGGTCAATATGGCGGACGCCGTCGAAGCCGACGCGACCTTCTCCGTGCTGATGGGCGACGCCGTCGAGCCGCGAAGGGACTTCATACAAGCTAATGCGAGGTACGTAACTAATTTGGATATATAAGCGCGAAGCGCGCCGCCCGCGCGGGCGGCACTCGTTCGCCGCAGGCGAACATATCGTATCAGCGCAGCTGATATATCGTATTCGCAAAGCGAATATATCGCATCGGCGAAGCCGATATATCGCACCGAGCGAAGCGAGGAATATCGCCGCGAACGCAGTGAGCGGACCTCCCTCAGACGAGGGAGGTGGATTGACGGCCGCGTAAGCGGAC